>NZ_JAWZSQ010000005.1:0-254169 GCF_034096925.1 Patulibacter defluvii | reverse complement strand
GGCCTCGGCGAGCGCGCCCTCGGCGCCGTCCTCGACCGCCGCGTCCGCCGCGGCGTCGGCCGCCAGGGCGGCGTCGCGGAGCCCGTCGAGCTCGTCGCGGAGGCCGCGGAGGCCGTCGCGGACCGCCTCCAGCCGCCGCTCCCGCTCGGCGGCGTCGGTCTCGGCCGCGGCCAGCCGCCGCTCGACCTCGGCCAGCCGCTGCTCGGCCCGCTCGCGGGCCCGCCGCTCCTCGCCCAGCCGCAGCTGCAGCTCGGCGGCGCGGGCCAGCGGTCCGGCCGCGGGCTCGCTCAGCTCCGCCACGGATCCACCGGGCCGCCGCCCGGCCGCCGCTCACGCGCCTGGATCGCCCAGACGGTGCCGCCGACGGCCGCCGCGCCCAGCAGCACCACCGCGCCCTTGCGGGCGCGGCGCTTCAGCCCCAGCCGCCGCGCCACGTACCAGCGCGCCGCGCGCCAGGTGGCCCAGCCGAGGAGGGTGTAGAAGCTGCGCTCGGGTCGTCGCATCCCCTGCACCCTAGACCAGCTCGCTAGGCCCCGGTTCCGGTGTCCTGCCGCCCGTGCGCCAGCCGCCACGCCAGCCGCGACTGCAGCGACCACAGCTCGATGAAGCCCGGCGAGGCGTCCTGGGCGAAGAGGCCGCCCGACTCGGCGAAGGTCGCCAGCTGGGCGTCGTAGACCGCGTTCTCCGACTCGCGGGTGACGACCCGCGCCGAGCCCTTGTAGAGCTTGATCCCGATCGTGCCGGTGACGCGGCGGTTGACGTGCTCGATGTACGCCTGCAAGTCCTCGCGCAGCGGCTCCCACCAGAGGCCGGCGTAGACCAGGTAGGCCCACTTCTGGTCGACGCCCGGCTTGAACTGGTTCTGGTGGATCGTGCCGACCAGCCGCTCCAGCTCCTTGTGGGCGGGCAGGATGATCGCCGCGGCCGGGATCTCGTAGATGTCGCGGACCTTGAGGCCGACGATCCGGTCCTCGATGTGGTCGAGGATCCCGACGCCGTGCTTGCGGCCGAGGCGCGCGGCCTCCTCCAGCAGCTCGACGATTCCCATCGGCTGGTCGTTCAGCGCCACCGGGACGCCCTGCTCGAAGGTGATCCGGACCGTCTCCGACTCGTCGGGCGCGTCCTCGGGCCGGGTCACGAGCTGGAAGACGTCGTCCTCCGGTGCGTGGTGGAGGTCCTCGATCCAGCGGCCCTCCGACGAGCGGCCCCAGAGGTTGTCGTCGATCGAGTACGGGGCCGGCGCGCCCTCGGGGGCGTTCTTGACCGGGATCCCGTGCTCGCGGGCGTAGGCGATCTCCTCGTCGCGGCCCATCGCCCACGAGCGGACCGGGGCGATCACCTTCAGCTCCGGGGCGAGGGTGGCGATCGTCGCCTCGATCCGGACCTGGTCGTTGCCCTTGCCGGTGCAGCCGTGGGCGATCGTGTCGCAGCCGTGCTTGCGGGCGTAGTCGCAGGCCAGCTTGGCGATCAGCGGCCGGCCGAGCGAGGTGAAGGCCGGGTAGCCGTCGCCGTAGTTGACGTTGGCCTTGATCGCCGGGACCAGGTACTCGTCGGCGAACTCCTGGCGGGCGTCGTGGACGATCGTCTCGACCGCGCCGAGGGTCTTGGCCTTGTCGGTGACCTCGTCGTAGTCCTCGTCCGGCTGCCCCAGCTCGACCGTCAGCGTGACGACCTGGGCCTGGTACTCGTCCTGGATCCACTTGAGCATCACGCTCGTGTCGAGGCCGCCCGAGTACAGCAGCAGGACCTTGCGCACCTCGTCCTTGTCCGCCAGGTACGAGGCGACGCGCGTCTTGCCGGGAACGGCGACGCGGCGGACCTCGGTGTGGTCGGCTGACGGGTCGGTGGCGGGGGTCGGCTGCTCGGACATTCGGGCTGGAGCGTAGCGGCGCGCCGCCCGTTCCTGCCGTGCGATCCGCGGCGGCCGTCAGTCGTCGTCGGCGGCGGGTTCGACCCCGGCCGGTCCGAGCACCCGGATCAGCCGGATCCGGCCGTCGGCGACCTCCTCGACCTCGACCCGGCGGCCGAACAGCTCCAGCTCCTCGCCGGGGCTCGGCAGCCGACCCAGCAGCTCCAGCAGGTGGCCGCCGACGGTCGCCTCGTGGACGTCGACCTCGTCGACGTCCATCTCGAGCCGGTCGAGCAGCTCGTTGACGCCGGCCTCGCCGTCGACCAGCAGGCCGTCGGCGTCGATCCGGATCAGCCGCTCGACGTCGCGATCGAACTCGTCCTCGATCTCGCCGACCAGCTCCTCGACCACGTCCTCGACGGTCACGATCCCGACCGCGGTGCCGTGCTCGTCGATCACGATCGCCAGGTGCTGGCGGGCGCGGCGCATCTCGCGCAGGGCCGAGCCGACGAAGGCCGCATCGCCGACCCGCACCACCGGCCGGGCCAGGTCGACCAGCGACGGACGGCGGTCGTCGAGCAGCGCGGCCAGCAGGTCCTTCGCGTGGACGACGCCGTGGGCGCCGTCGAGGCCGGCGTCCTCGGGGCAGAGCGGCATCCGCGTGACGCCGGTCTCGACCGCCAGCTGGGCGGCCGCCTCGATCGACTCGTCGTCGTGGACCAGCACGGCTTTTCGGCGCGGGACCATCACCTCGCGCACGCGACGGTCGTCGTACTCGAAGACGTTCTCCGTCAGCCGCCGCTCGGCGGGGTTGATCTCGCCGCCCTCGTTCGCCTCGCGGATGATCTGCAGCAGCTCGCGCTGGGTGTGCGGCGACGACCCGGCCTCGCTCGCGGGCGGGATCCCGAACGGCTTCAGCAGCAGGTTGCCGAGGCCGTTGAAGAGCTGGACCACCGGCCGCGTCAGCAGGTAGAAGGCGCGCAGGATCGGCATCAGCGCCAGCACCACCGGGGCGGTGCGGGCGATCGCGGCGCTCTTCGGCGCCAGCTCGCCGACCACCACGTGCAGCAGGGTGATGATCGAGAAGGCCAGCACGCTGGCGAGCGCGATCGAGCCGATCTTCGCCCCGTCGCCGAGCAGCGGGTGCAGCAGCTCGTCGAAGGCCGGCTCGCCGAAGGCGCCGAGGCCGAGGGAGGCGAGCGTGATGCCCAGCTGGCAGGCGGCCAGGTAGGCGTCGATGTGGTCGACCGCGTGGCGGACCGACTTGGCTCCCGGACGGCGGGCCGTGACCCAGTCCTCCACCTGGCTCTCGCGGACGCGGGCCAGCGCGAACTCGCTGGCGACGAAGAAGCCGTTGGCAAGGACCAAGAGCCCGGCGACCACCAGTTCGATGGCGACCGTGCCCCCTGAAGCGAGAACCATGTGCGCCCGAACGGTAGCGCGTCGAACGGCGCCGGGGGCCGGAGCCCGGCCGGCCGGGACGGACGACGCGGGTGCGGCCGACCCGCGATGATGTGCCGCGATGCGTGACGGTGGCACCGTGTCGCCCCGTGCCCGCGCCCTGCGACGGGCCGCCGGGCTGCTGCTCGCGCTGCTCGTCCTCGGCACCGTCGTGGCGCTCGTGGCCCGCAGCGGCGAGGGCTCGTCGCTGCCCCCGGTCGAGGTGCCGGAGGCGGCCACCGAGGGCACGATCGTCAGCCGCTACCCGCTCCGCAGCCGGGCGGCCGGCCGGCGGCTGGTGCAGACCGTCGTCGCCCCGCCCGGCGGCACCCGCGGGCGGCCGCTGCTGGTGCTGCTGCACGGCAAGGCCCAGGATCCGGCCACGCTCGCCGGGGCCCCGCTGCGGGCGGCCCTGAAGCGGCTCGGGCCGCGCGCGCCGGTGGTGCTGCTGCCGGCCGACGACGGCGGCTCCTACTGGCACGACCGCCAGACCGGGCGCTGGGGCGGCTACGTCCTCGACGAGGCGATCCCGACCGCCGTCCGGCGGCTGGGGGTCGACGGCACGCGGGTCGCGATCGGCGGGATCTCGATGGGCGGCTCGGGCGCGTTCGCCCTCGCCCGGCGGGCGCCCGGCCGCTTCTGCGCCGTCGGCGGCCACTCGGCGGCGCTCTGGCTGTCGGCGGCCGCGGCGGCTCCCGGGGCCTACGACGACCGCGCCGACTTCCGCCGCCACGACCCGGTCGCGCCGGTCCGCGCCGGCCGCGTCCGCTACCGGGTGCCGCTGTGGCTCGACGCCGGCGACGCCGACCCCTTCCGCGGCGCCCAGCGGGTCTTCGCCGCCGCCCTCCGCCGCAACGGCGAGCGGGTCGCCGTGCGGGTCTGGGAGGGCGGCCACGAGCAGCGCTACTGGGACCGCCACCTGGGCGCCTACCTGCGCTTCTACGGCGACGCGCTGGCCCGCTGCCGCCGCTGAGCGCGTCAGCCGGCGAGGCCGGCGGGCGTCGTGCCGACCGCCTCGCTGGGGCCGTTCGAGAACGGCGGGAAGGCCTCGGTCAGCAGCGACGCGTAGACGCCGCCGCGCGACGTGTAGCCGAGCCCGAAGGCGATCGCGTCCTGCAGCCCCTGCGGCTGGCGACCGGTGACGAGGATCACGAACCACGAGGCGACGCAGACCAGCCCGGCCAGCGCGCCGAGGAAGTAGCCGATGATCGCGACCGGGATGTAGAGGATCGCGCGGAAGAACGTCAGCAGCCGGCTGTACTGCTCCTTCGGCGGGCCGAGCACCAGCCGCACCGGGTACTCCGCGTGCTCGTCGCCGTCGAACGGCGGGTACTCGTCGGTCAGCAGGTACAGGTAGCCCCCGACCCGTGCGGCCCAGCGGTGGAGCCCGGCCACGAAGTCGTAGAGGCCGCTCGGGTAGCGGCCGGTGAAGAGGATCGCGAACCAGGCGATCACGACCGCCACGTAGGCGGCGATCCCGTAGACGAACAGCGCGATCGCGTGCGGGATCACCAGCAGCGCGCGGAAGAAGGTGGTCAGTCGGCTGCGTTCCGGCGCGTAGCTGGCCGCGAACAGGGCGCTGTCGGGTGGTACGGACATGGCGAGGCTCCCCCTCTGGGTCTGTGGCAACGGCGAGAGGTCTAGCCGGCCCCAGCCCCCGGCGCAAGCGGATCGCCGCGACCGGGCGGGTTCGCGCGCCCGGGCCCGCTAGCGTCCCCGCGGTGGAGCCGGTCCCGATCCAGCAGGCCCGCGAGCGCTACGCGCAGCTGATCGCCGGCCCCCGGGGGCTGCTGGAGCTGGCCGACGAGCAGGACGAGCGGGCGCGGCTGGTACCGGCGGCGGCGCTGGTCTTCGCGCTCGGGGCCTGGGAGTCGACCTGCGAGGAGCTGCTGCGGGCGGCCGCGGTGGCGGTGATCGGGGCGGCCCGCCGGCCCGAGGACCTGCCGCGCGCGATCCGCGAGACGCTGGTCGAGGTGATCGGCGAGCCGGGCGAGCCGTGGGACCACGTCCTGCGGCGGCTCGGCGGCGGCTGGCACAAGGCGGCGGTCCGCCACATGGGCCGCTCGCTGGAGGGCCGCTTCCGGCACTGGAACACCCCCAGCGCCGAGGGCGTCGACCGGCTGGCGATGCAGGTCGCGGGGATGGCGCCGATCTCGCCCCGCTGGCCCGACGTCGACGGCCACCCGGGCGCCGACGTGCTGGCCGACGCGATCGGCCGCCGCGGGCGCGCCGTCCACCTGGCCCGCAACGACCTCGACCGCGACGACGTGGCGACGGTGCTGGAGCTGCTGGACGGGATCGTCGACGTCACCGCGCGGACGGTCGCGCGGCGGATCCAGCACCTGCCGCCGGTCTGACCCTCAGCGCGCGGCGAGCCCGGCGCCGATCCGCGCCACGCCCTCGTCGATCTGCTCGTCGGCGATCGTCAGCGGCGGCAGCAGCCGCAGGGCGGTCGGGCTCGGGGCGTTGACCCAGACGTCGTGCTCGAGGATCAGCCGCCGGGCCAGGTCGGCGGTGCTGCCGTGGCGGGCGACCGCGTCGGCCTCCAGCTCGACGGCCAGCATCAGCCCGCGGCCGCGGACGCCGGCGACGCCGGGCAGCGCCTCGAGGCCGGCGGCGAAGCGGGCCCCGGCCTCCTCGACGCGCTCGAGGAAGCCCTCCCCCGTGACCACGTCGAGGACCGCGTGGGCGGCCGCGGCGGCGACCGGCCCGCCGGCGAAGGTCGACCCGTGGTCGCCCGGCTGGAAGACGTCGTAGAGGTGCGGGCCGGTGATCAGCGCGCCGATCGGCAGGCCGTTGGCCAGGGCCTTGGCGACGGTGATCGCGTCGGGCACGATCCCGGCCGACTGGTAGCTCCAGAGGCTGCCGGTGCGGCCGATCCCGGTCTGGACCTCGTCGACGATCAGCAGCGCGCCGTGGGCGTCGCAGGCGGCGCGGGCGGCGGCCAGCGTCGCGTGGTCGATCGGCAGCACGCCGCTCTCGCCCTGGATCGTCTCCAGGATCAGGGCGGCGGTCCCGTCGCCGACCGCCGCGGTGACCGCCTCGGGGGTCGCGGGCACCGCCCGGAAGCCCGGCACGAGCGGGGCGAACGGCTCCTGCTTGGCCTCCTGCGGGGTCGCCGACAGGGCGCCGTAGGTGCGGCCGTGGAAGCCGCGGTGGAGGCTGATCACCTCGCCCCCGCGCTTGTGCCGCCGCGCGAGCTTGATCGCCGCCTCGTTGGCCTCGGCCCCGGAGTTGGCGAACAGCACGCCGCCGCCGAGCGAGCTGCGCGACAGCCGCTCGGCCAGCCGCACCGGGCCCTCCAGGTGCAGCAGGTTGCTGGTGTGGAGCAGCCGGCCGGCCTGGTCGGCGATCGCCGCGGCGACGCCCGGATGCGCATGGCCGAGCGAGGTCACGCCGAGCCCGCAGAGCAGGTCGAGGATCCGGCGCCCGTCGACCGTCTCCAGCCAGACGCCGCTGCCCGACGCGATCGCCACCGGCAGCCGGGCGTAGTTCGGCAGCACGCGCTCGCGCTCGATCGCCTCGAGCTGCGCCAGGGTCAGCGGATCGGTCATGCGAAGGGTCCTCCGGGTCGAGCGGGCGGGCGGGCGCGGCTAGCGCGCGGGACGGATCTGGGTGCCGCAGCCGTCGTCGGTGAACAGCTCCAGCAGCACCGAGTGGGGCTTGCGGCCGTCGACGATCGATGCCGCCCCGACCCCGCTGTGGACCGCGTCGACGCAGGCCTGGAGCTTCGGCCGCATGCCGCCGGAGATCCCCTCCAGCGCCTCCTCGACCTCGTCGGTCCCGGCCTGCACGATCAGGCTCTCGGGATCGGCCGGGTCGCGCAGCCAGCCGGCCACGTCGGTCAGGAAGATCAGGCGCGTGGCCCCGGTCGCGCGGGCGACGGCGGCGGCGGCCTCGTCGGCGTTGACGTTGTGCGAGCGGCCCTCGTCGTCGGAGCCGACCGAGGCGATCACCGGCACGAAGTCCTCGGCCACGTGGTCGATCACGCCGGTGTCGACGCGGGTCACGCGGCCGACGAAGCCGACGTCCTCGCCGCCGGGACCGGTCGTCGTCTCGACCCGGAAGAGGTTGCCGTCGTCGCCCGAGAGGCCGACCGCCGGCTGGCCGTGGCGGCCGATCCGGACCACGATGTCCTTGTTGACCTTGCCGACGAGGACCATCTTCGCCACCTCGACGGTCTGCTCGTCGGAGACCCGCAGCCCGCCGCGGAACTCGACCGGCAGGTCCAGCCGCTGCATGTAGTCGGTGATCGCCGGGCCGCCGCCGTGGACGACGACCACGTTGACCCCGACGTACTTCAGCAGCGCGATGTCGCGGGCGAACTCCTCGCGCAGCTCGGGGTCGGTCATCGCCGCGCCGCCGTACTTGATGACGATCGTCCGCTCGCGGAACTGGCGGATGTAGGGCAGCGCCTCGAGCAGCGTGCCGACGTCGCGGACGCCCAGACCCGACGAGGTCGTGGACGGCGCGTCGGCGGGGTCGGGCATCGCCGCAGGGTACCGCCGCGACCGCGGCCGACGACGGCTCGCCGGCCGCCGCTGGCCCGGTTCGAGCCCCGCCGCCAGGCCCGGGCCCGCCCGCTGCGACGTTCCGGACGCCCAGCGACCCGAACGTGCCGCTCAGCGCTCGAGGTGCGGCGCCGCCTGCGCCGCCAGCTCGGTCCGGTTGGCGACGGCGAGCTTCGCGTAGACGTGCGAGAGGTGGGTCTTGACCGTGCTGCGGCTCATGAACAGCCGGGCGCCGATCTGGGGGTTGGTGAGGCCGTCGACGGCCAGCCGCACCACCTCGACCTCGGTCGGCGTCAGGCTCCCCCACCCCTGCTCGGGCCGCCGCCGGCGACCGCGGGCGCGGCGGGCGTAGGCGACGGCCTCGTCGAGGGTCAGGGCGGCGCCGGCGGCGCGGGCCGCGGCGGCCTCCTCCCCCAGCGCCCGGTCGAGCGCGGCGGCGCGACGGTCGACCGGCTCGCGGTCGGCGGGCGGTCGCGGCCAGCCCTCGCGCTCGCGGACGGCGGTCGCGGCGGCGAGCAGCCGCGCGGCCACCGCCGGATCGGCGTCGGGCTGCGCGGCCAGCCGCTCGAGGCTGACGACGGCGGCCGGCCGCAGGCCGTGGTCGACCCGCAGCGCCAGCGCCTCGTGGTGGAGCGCCAGCGCCGCGTCGCCCGCGTCGGCCTGCCGCGCCTGCTCGTCGAGCGCGTCGGCCAGGACGGCGATCATCCCCCGCTCGCGCGCGACCGCGACCGCCCGCGCGGCGGTCGCGGCGGCGGCCTCGACGTCGCCGGTCCGCCGCTCGGCCGCGGCCAGCGCCGGCAGCGCCCGCAGCGCCAGGTAGGTCGGCGCGCCGCCGTCGGTCGAGTCCGCCTCGACCCGCAGCCAGCGGAGCGCCCGCTCGTCGTCGCCGGCCGCGCCGTGGAGCAGGCCCAGCGCCCGCGCCACCTCGGGCACGAACGGCGCGCCGTCGCCCTCCAGCAGCAGCACCAGCGGGGCGAGCGCGTCGAGCCCGCCGTCGACGTCGCCGGCGCTCCCGTGGGCGAGGGCCAGCGCGGCGCGGGCGATCCCGCTGCGGATGTGGTCGGCCAGCGGCGCCGCCAGCGCGACCGCCTGCTCGGCCAGCTCGCGCGCCCGCTCGCCGTCGCCGATCGCCCGCGCGCTGCCCGACCGGAAGGCCAGCGCGGTCGAGGCGACGCCGCGGTCGCCGCGGGCGGCCAGCCCGGCCGCGGCCTCCCCCAGCAGCCGCTCGGCCTCGCCGTGGCGGTCGCGCAGGTGGAGCACGATCCCGCGCAGCGCCCGGCCGGCGTCGGCCACGAACCGCTCGCCGGCGTCGGCGGCCCGCCGCTCGGCCTCCAGCGCGGTCTCCCAGGCCCCGTCGAGGTCGGTGTAGAAGCGGGCGACGGCGGTCAGCGAGAGGCAGAGCGCGTGCAGCCGCTCGTCGCCGACCTCGGCCGCCAGCGCCCCGGCTCGCTGGGCGGCGTCGAGCTCGACGTCGAGCGGGTCGGCGGTGTCGGCGACCAGCGCGACCCCGGCCAGCAGCCGCGCCTGGAGCGGGGTCCGCGCGTCGGGGTCGCGGGCGATCGCCCGCCGCAGCACCGCCATCCCCTCGCGGCCGCGGCGGTCGAGGTGCCACAGCCACGGCAGCTCGGCGGCCAGCTCGCGGCCGGCGGTCGGGTCGTCGGCCGCCAGCCCGTGGTCGATCGCCGCCCGCAGGTTGTCGAGCTCGGGAGCCAGCGCCTCGCGCCAGCCGTCCTTGTCGTCGTCGCGGGCGTCGGCGAGCCCGCGGACGACGGCCAGCCGGTGCGCCAGGTGGCGGTCGGCGGTGGCGACCCGCTCGCCGGCGGCGCGCAGCCGGTCCTCGGCGAAGCGGCGGATCGACTCCGGCAGCCGGTAGCGGACGGGCGCGCCGCCGCGGCCCGGCTCGGCGACGACGAACGACGTGTCGACCAGCCGCGCCAGAGCGGGCAGCACCGCCGCGTCGGCGATCCCGTCGCCCGCCGCCACCGCGCGGGCCGCGTCGAGGTCGAAGCCGCCGGCGAGCACGGCCAGCCGCCGCAGCACCGTCCGCTCGCGCTCGTCCAGCCGGTCGTGGCTCCAGGCGATCGAGGCCAGCAGGCTGGCGTGGCGCGGGACGGCGTCGCGGGGGCTGCGGACGAGCAGCGCGAAGCGGTCGTCGAGGCCGGCCTCGATCTGGCGCGGGGTCAGCGTGCCGGCCCAGGCGGCGGCCAGCTCCAGCGCCAGCGGCGAGCCGTCGAGCCGCCGGCAGAGCGACGGGACCGCGGCGGCCGCCTCGGCGTCGTCGGCCAGCTCGGGACGGACCTGGGCGGCGCGCTCGAGGAACAGCTCGCGGGCCTCCTCCGGCGCCAGCGGCGGCAGCCGCCAGACCGCCTCGCCAGCCAGGCCGAGCGGCTCGCGGCTGGTGGTCAGGACGGTCGCCTCGGGCGCCGCGCGCAGCAGCTCCGCGGCCAGCTCGGCGGCCGCGTCGGCCACGTGCTCGCAGTTGTCCAGGACGAGCAGCAGCCGCCGCGGGGCCAGCTGGACCGCGAGCGAGGCGGCGGCTCCGTGGGCCGGGTCGACGAGCAGGCCGAGCGCGGCCGCGACGGCCGGGGCGACCGCGGCCGGGTCGCCGATCGCGCCCAGCTCGACCCACCAGACGCCGTCCGGCCAGCGGGCGGCGTCGACAGCGGCCAGGCGCGCGGCCAGCCGCGTCTTGCCGGCGCCACCGGGGCCGCAGACCGTCAGCAGCCGCTCCTCGGCCAGCCGCGGGCGGAGGGCGGCCAGCTCGTCGCCGCGACCGACGAAGCTGGTGGCGTGGACCGGCAGGCTGTTCGGGATCGCGTCGAGCCCGGCCGGTGGCGGGGCCGGGGCGCGGTCGTCGCCGTCGCGCAGCGCGTGCAGCCGCAGCGGTGGCGAGAGGTCGGGCAGCCGGTGGACGCCGAGGTCGTCGAGCCGGGCGCCGGCCGGCAGCGGCGCGTCGGCCGCGGCCGCGGCCGTGACCAGCGTCTGGCCGGGCGCGGCGATCCGCCGCAGCTCGCGGCAGCGGTCCGGGCCGGGGCCGTGCAGGCGACCGTCGCGCCGGCGGGCGCGGCCGCGGTCGACGGCGATCCGCGGTCGCGGCTGGTCGGGCGGTGCGCCGCGGCGGAGGGCGACGGCGGCGGCCAGCGCGTCGGCGGCCCGGGCGAAGCCGGCGACGCGGCCGCCGTCGCGGTCGGGAACGGCGTCGAGGACCCCGCCGTGGGCGGCGACGACGGTGCCGAGCCGCGCCGCGTCGGCGGGGTCGAGCGGGTCGACGGAGAGCGTCGCCGCCGGCGGGCCGGGGTCCGGGAGCACGACCCCAGTCTGACGGCCGGACGGCGGCATCGGCCACCCACGGGCGACGAGATGGCCAGGTGGCCGATGTTCCGTCGCGGCCGCCGCGGGAGGGTGGTCCCGAGCCGTTCACCACCCACCAGGAGGAACTCACCATGACCAAGCTGATCGCCGACATGTCGATGTCCGTCGACGGATACGTCGCGACCCCGGACGACGACATCAGCCCGCTCGCGGGCTGGTTCTTCAGCGGCGACACCGAGGTCGCCCCGGGCGCCCCGTTCCGGACCTCGGAGGCGAGCGCGAAGCTGCTGCGCGAGGCGTTCGAGAGCGTCGGCGCGATCCTCGGCGGCCGCCGCTACTTCGACCTCGCCCAGGGATGGGGCGGCGCGCACCCGATGGGCGTGCCGGTCTTCATCCTCACCCACGAGCCGCCCGCCGACTGGCCCGCGGACAGCACGATCCACTTCGTCACCGGCGGGCTGGAGCAGGCGGTCGCGCTGGCGCGCCAGGCGGCCGGGGGCAAGGACGTCGGCGTGGCGACGCCGGGGACGGTGCGGCAGTGCCTGGAGGCGGGCCTGCTCGACGAGCTGCAGGTCAACGTCGCCCCGATCGTGCTCGGGCGCGGGTACCGGTTCTTCGACGACTTCCCCCAGACGGTGCCGCTGGAGGGCCCGGAGGTGATCGAGGGCACCGGCGTGGTCCACCTGCGGTACCGGGTGGCGCGCGGGCGCGATGGCGGTGGCGACGGCGGCCGGGACGGGGCGGATGCGGCCGCGGCCGACGCGGTGGCGGCGGTGGCCCAGGCCGGGCGGGCGTAGGCGGGCCTCGACGCCCCGCCCGTTGCGACGTTCCGGACCCTCGGCGTCCGGAACGTCGCTAGCGGGCGGCCGAGGCGGCCGAGGCGCGCCGGGCGCCAGCCGACGGCGATTGCGAGACGGCGATTCGCGCTCTCGCCGCCGCCCGCACCGCGAGACCGCGATCGTCCTTCCCGGCGACGTCGATTCGCGATCTCGCCGCCGCGCGCGGCGCGAAACCGCGATTCGCCCGGCGGCCCGGGCGCCGCGTCGCGCCGCGGCCCCGTGCTGCTCCGCCGCCACGGCGGGGCGCCGAGGCGGGCCGGGCGCCGCGCGACGGCGATTCGTGTTCTCGCCGCCGCCCACGGCGCGAGACCGCGATCGTCCTTCCCGGCAACGTCGATTCGCGATCTCGCCGCCGGGCGGCGCCGCGAGACCGCGATTTCGCCCCGCCCGCGGATCGCCGTGCCCGCCCGCCCCTCAGGTCGTGTACTCGGCGTTGAGCGAGACGTACTCGTGGCCGAGGTCGCTGAAGTACAGCTCGGCCTCGTTGGCGTACTGGCCGCCCGCGCCGGGGTCCCCGATCGTGACCTCGTACGCGACCTCGGGTCCCTGGACGAGGGCCTCCAGGGCGGGACGGTCGAAGGGGACCTCCTGCCCGTCGCGGCAGATCTCCACCCCCTCGATCCGGACCCCGACCGGAGTCAGGCGCGGGCCGGGCAGGACGGCACCGACGGCCTGGACGATCCGACCCCAGTTGGGATCGCCGCCGTAGAGGGCGGTCTTGACCAGCGGGCTGTTGCCGATCTGACGGGCGACGCGCTCGCAGGCCGGGCCGTCGGGGCCCTTGACCACGATCCGGCCGACGCGGCGGGCGCCCTCGCCGTCGGCCACGATCAGCAGCGCGAGCTGGCGCAGGAGGGCGTCGAGGGCCAGCCCGAAGCGCTGCTCGTCGGCCGACTCGGGGGCGATCGCGACGCCGCTGGCCCCCGAGGCGATCAGCACGGCGGTGTCGGACGTGGAGAGCTGCCCGTCGACGGTGATCCGGTCGAAGCTGCGCTTGACTGTGACGCCGAGCAACAAGTCGGCCGTGCGCGGCTCCAAGACCGCGTCGGTGGTGATGAAGCAAAGCATCGTCGCGAAGCTCGGCTGGATCATCCCGGCGCCCTTGGCGACGGCGTGGAGCGTGACCTCGCCGCCCGACAGGGAGACCTTGAGCGTGGCGGTCTTCGGGAAGAGGTCGGTGGTCTCGATCCCCTGCCGGAAGTCGTCGTCGCCCTCGGCCCGCAGCCGCTCGCCGGCGCTCGCGACCCCGCGCGGGACGACGTCCATCGGCAGCGGCACCCCGATCACCCCGGTGGCGGCGACGGCGACCCGGTCGGCGTCGACCCCGGCGGCGTCGGCGGCGGCCTGCCGGACCTGGCGGGCGGTCTCGAACCCGTCGCGCCCGGTGCCGGCGTTGGCGTTGCCGCTGGTCACGACGACCGCCCGCAGCGCCTCGAGGCGGGAGGTCTCCCGAGTGACGAGGACCGGCGGTGCCGCGGTGCCCGAGCGCGTGAAGCGGGCCGCGCTGACCGCCTCGGGCGCGTCGCAGACCAGCAGCGCGATGTCGTGCTTGCCCGACGGCTTGATCCCCGCGTGCAGCCCGGCGGCCCGGAACCCTCCCGGCAGCCCGCGGTCCGCCACCCCCACGATCGCGTCGGGCACCTCGACCCAGCGCGAACGGAAGAACGGCCGGGGCTCGGCGTCGGCGGTCGGGGCGGAGGGGGCGGTCGGGTCGGGCATCGGGGCGAATGTAGCGGTGGGGTCGGGGCCTCGCGTGGCCGCTGCCTCGCCGATGCGTGTCCGGAGGGCGGGCGCGGGCGGCTGGTCAGCGAAGTGGCGCAGTCGACGGCGCTACTTCGTCGCCGGGTCGCTCTCCCAATGCGGAGGTGCGACACCCGTTTCGACGTAGAGACCAGAGCGTTGAGTTTCCACCACGGCGTGTTGACAAGCGTTGTTCGAGGCGACGTACATGTAGAGGTCGTAGCCAAACGAAACCTCGAACCCACCGTCGATGCCACGCAAGGTGCAGTCGAGTTCGGCCCGGAGATTCGCTCGAACCAACGCCCCGAGGTCGGACCGTGGAACACGGTGGCCGGCCACGACCCCGAACCCGGGCGGCGATGAACCGACGAACGGGATCTCAAGCACCTCTACACCAGACTCGAACGCAAACCTCAGTGCCGCCGAAACGTACGCGCTCTCGACGCTCACGTACTCAGCCAACGTCAGCGGAATGCCGTTGAACGTGTCACCGACATCGGCGATCTCGGTCCACGACTCCCAGACCGGAGATTCCTGACGCGCCGCGGGCGCATGGCGGCTCACGCGCCAACAGTGGTGGAGGGTTGTCGAATCCACTAAGGGCCAACCTTCAGGAGGTCTCGTCGGAACCAAGCCCATAGGTCCTGAGGCGCGTCTTCTTCGAACGCAGCTCATCGATGCGCCGGGCCACCTTGAAGGCGCCTTGCGGATTGTGTCCGCCGAGTCACGCGTGATGACACGGCCGTCTGGGAGCTCCTACACCGGCTCACCGCCCTTGACCTTGCCCCACGGCGCGTCGTGTGTCGACCCCGAGATGACGAAGGGCATCCCGAGACTGCATCAGCTGACCTCACCGCTCCAGCACCATCACCACGCCCATCCCACTGCCGGCGCAGATGCTGACCAGCGCGCGACCGCCGCCGCGCTCGGTCAGGGCCTTGGCCGCCGCGGCGACGATCCGGCCGCCGGTGGCGCCGAAGGGGTGGCCGGTGGCGAGCGAGCCGCCGTTGACGTTCAGGCGCGAGCGGTCGATCGGGCCCAGGGGCACCTTGCGGCCGAGGCGGGTGCGGTTGAACTGCGGGTCCTCCCAGGCCGCCAGCGTCGTCAGCACCTGGGAGGCGAACGCCTCGTGGATCTCGTAGAGGTCGAAGTCCTGGAGCGCCAGGCCGTTGCGCTCCAGCAGCTCGGACACGGCATAGGCCGGCGCCATCAGGACGCCCTCCTCCCGCACCGGCCCATCGACGTAGTCGACCGCCGCCGACTGGGCGTCCACCAGCCACGCCAGCGGCTCGTGACCGTGCTCGTCCGCCCACCGCTCGTCGGCCAGGAGGACCGCCGACGCCCCGTCGGTCAGGGTCGTCGAGTTGGCCGCGGTCATCGTCCCCTCCGGCCCGCCGAAGCAGGGCTTCAGCGCCGCCAGCCGCACCGGGTCGATCTCCCGCCGCAGGTTGCCGTCCTCGCGCAGCCCGCGGAACGGCGTCACCAGATCGGCCAGGAACCCACGGTCGTAGGCCGCCGCCAGGTTGCGGTGGCTGGCCAGCGCCAGCTCGTCCTGGGCCTCGCGCGTGATCCCCCACGCCGCCCCCGTCCGCGCCTGGCCTTCGCCCGGCGGCAGCCCGGTCCGCCGCTCGGCCGGGCTCGGGATGTCGAGGTCGAGGTCGGTCGGCCGGAACCGCAGCAGCTCCCTGGCCCGGTCCCCCGTCGAGCGCGCGGCGTTGATCCGGACCAGCCGGCCGCGCAGCCGCCGGCCGAAGCCGATCGGCGGGTCCGACGTCGTGTCCGCCCCGCAGGCGATCCCCGACGCGATCTGGCCGACGGCGATCTTGTTCGCCACCTGGACCACCGTCTGGCCGCCCGTGGCGCACTGCTGCTGGACGTCGAACGCCGGCGTCCGGCGGTCGAGCGCCGAGCCGACCACCGCCTCGCGCGTCAGGCTGTGGTCCCGCGCCAGCTTCACCACCGCCCCGCCGGCGACCTCGCCGAGCCGCTGCCCCTCCAGCCCGAAGCGCTCGATCAGCCCTTCGAGCGCGGCCGAGAGCATCTGCTCGTTGGTCGCCTCCAGGTACTCCGCGTTCGAGCGGGCGAACGGGATCCGGTTGCCGCCGAGGATCGCGACCGGACGCAGCGGTCGCTCACGGGAGCTGGGCGCGGGGGGAGCCATCGGCGGAACCTACCACCGGTAGGGTCCGCCGGCCCACACCGCCCCGCCCTGCGCCGACGTCAGGCCGGCAGACCCTCGTCCTCCGGCCGCCCGAAGGCCACGTTCAGCGACTGGATCGCCTGCGACGACGTCCCCTTCCAGAGGTTGTCGATCGCGCCGAAGGCCAGGATCCGCCCCGACAGCGGGTCGACGTGGGTCCGGATCCGGGCGATGTTCGTGGCCAGCACGTCGCGCATCCCCGGCTCGGCCTCGGTCAGCTCGACGAACGGCTCGTCGCCGTAGGCCTCGCGGAACAGCTCCGCGACCTGCTCGGCGGTGACCTCGCGCGTCGGCCGCACGTAGCAGGACACCAGCTCGCCCTGGTCGACCGGCACCAGGTGCGGGACGAAGACCGGCTGCAGCGCCGCGTCCATCCCCTGCCCGGTCAGCTCCTGGCGGATCTCCGGCTGGTGACGGTGGCCGGCGACCCCGTAGGCGTGGGCGTTCTCCGACACCGCCACGTAGTGCGTGCCCCGCGCCAGCTTGCGGCCCGCGCCCGAAACGCCGGTCTTGGCGTCGACGATCACGTCGCCGAGCAGCCCGGCCCGCGCCAGCGGCGCCAGGGTCAGGATCGCCGCGGTCGGGAAGCAGCCGGGACCGGCGATCAGCCGCCCGCCCTCGCGGACCCCGGCCAGCGCCGCGCGGTGGACCTCCGGCAGCCCGTAGACCGCGGTCCCGAACAGCTCCGGCGCCACGTGCACGTCGCCGTACCAGTGGCGGTAGGTCTCGGCGTCGCGCAGCCGGAAGTCGGCCGAGAGGTCGAGCACCAGCAGTCCGGCCGCGTGCAGCGCCGCCACCGCCTCGCTCGACGCCCCGTGCGGGTAGGCGACGATCGCCACCTCGTGGGCAGCGCCGATCGCCTCGAGGTCGGGCTCCTCCAGCACCGCCGGCACCCGGTGGTGCGGGTAGAGCTCGTCCAGCCGCATCCCCGCCTCGGCCCGGGCGGTGATCGTGCCGAGCGCGAACCACGGGTGGCGGTGGAGCAGCGCGGCGGCCAGCGCCCCGGCGAACCCGGAGGCGCCCAGGACCGCCACCCGCGGCGGATCGCCGGCCGACTGCGCGGCCTGACCGGGCAGGGTCACGGGCTCAGCCACGGAGCACGCCTCCCACCCGCTCGGCGAGCGCCGTCACGATCCGGTCGCGGACCTCGCTGATCTCCTCCTCGGCCAGCGTCCGGTCGGCGGCCCGCAGCCGCACGTGGAGGGCCAGCGAGACATGGCCGTCGGGGATCCCCTGGCCGCGGTAGGCGTCGAAGACGTCGACCCGCTCCAGCAGCGGCCCACCGGCCTCGCGGGCGGCGGTCACCGCGGCCGCGGCGGTCACGTCGTCGGCGACCACCACCGCCAGGTCGAAGCGGGCGTCGGGGAACTGGCCGACGTCGCGGAAGGCGACCTCCTCCGGCACCAGCGGCAGCAGCTGATCGAGGTCGATCAGGAAGACCGCCGTCCGCGGCAGGTCCCAGCGCTCGGCCACCCGCGGGTGGACCTCGCCCAGCAGCCCGACCACCTGCGGCTCCGGGCCGCCGCCGACCAGCACCCGCGCCGCCCGGCCCGGGTGCAGGAACGCCACCTCGTCGGTCGCGTCGACCGACCAGTCGCCGATCCCGAGCGCGTCGAACAGCGCCTCCAGCAGGCCCTTGGCCGCGAAGACGTCGTCCTGCACCAGGGCGGCGATCGCCTGGTGCTCGAACGGCATGTCGGGCCGCCGCGGATCGGGATGGTCGCGGAAGACGGTGCCGGTCTCGAAGATCCGCACGTCGTCGACGCCACGCGCGCGGTTGCGGCGGGCGATGTCGAGCAGCGAGACGAGGATCGTCGGCCGCAGCACGGCGTGGTCCTCGCTCAGCGGGTTGGCCAGCCGGACCGCCGCCGCCCGCGGGTCGTCGGCGGCCAGGCCCAGCCGCTCGGCCGCGCCGGGGTCGGTGAACGACCAGCCGGCGACCTCCTGCAGGCCGCGGCCGACGAGCACGTCCTCGGCCCGCCGCCGCGCCCGCTGGGCGGGGCTGAGCGTGGCCGCGGTCAGCCGCCGGCGGACCGGCAGCGTCGGCTGGAGGTCGGCGACAACCCCGATCCGGGCGATCTCCTCGATCAGGTCGATCTCGCGGCTGACGTCGTCGCGCCGCTCCGGCGGCACCGTCACCAGCAACGAGCCCTCGCCGGTCGGGGCAGCCGGATCCGCATCGGCGACCTCGAACCCGAGCGACGCCAGCAGCTCGGCCTGCCGCGGCCGCGCCACCGCCGTCCCCAGCAGCCGGGCGACCCGCGCCTCGCGCAGGACGATCGGCTCGGGAGCGGGACGCTCGCGCCAGTCGCCGACGTCGATCGTGCCGCCGACGCGGCGGGCGCCCGCGACCTGCTCCAGCAGCCGGGTGGCCAGCACCTGGGCCCACGCCGCCTGCTCGGGGGCCAGGCCCTTGGCGTTGCGCGACGCGGCCTCGCTGAAGAGCCCCAGCCGCTGCGCGGTCCGGTGGATCGTCGGCCCGTCCCAGTTGGCCACCTCGAGCAGCACCCGCGTGGTGCCCTCGTGGACCTCGGAGCGGGCGCCGCCCATCACCGCCGCGAGCGAGGTGATCCCCTCGTCGTCGGCGATCACCAGCTCGCCGGCGCGGACGCTCCGCTGCTGGTCGTCGAGCGTGGTCAGGGTCTCGCCGTCGGCGGCCTCGCGCACGACCAGCCGGCCGCCGGCGATCCGGTCGGCGTCGAAGGCGTGCAGCGGCTGCCCCGTCACGAGCATCACGTAGTTGGTGATGTCGACCACGTTGTTGATCGGCCGCTGGCCGGCGGCCGACAGCCGCGCCTGGAGCCAGAGCGGCGAGGGGCCGATCGTCACGCCCTCGAACAGCCGGGCGGTGAAGCGCGGGCAGCGCGGGGTGCGGACCTCGATCGCGAAGCCGTCGATCGCGTCGCCGGCCGGGTCGGGCTCCCCCGCCTCCTCGTCGAGCCCGCCGGCGCGGGTCCACGGCGCCGGGCGGAGGGCGGCGCCGGTGGCGGCGGCGACCTCGCGCGCGATCCCGTACAGGCCCAGGCAGTCGGGCCGGTTGGGGGTGATCTCCAGCTCCAGCACCTCGTCGGCGTGCGGCAGCACCTCGGAGAGCGGGGTCCCGGGAGCGATCTCCTCGGCCCCGGGCAGCTGCTCGTTGAGGGCCAGGATGCCCTCGTGCGCGTCGCCGATCCCCAGCTCGCGGGCCGAGCAGATCATCCCCTCGGAGACGACCCCCCGCAGCTTCGCGCGCTTGATCTTCATGCCCTCCGGCATCACGGTGCCGATCCGGGCGACGGCGACCACCAGGCCGGCGGCGACGTTCGGCGCGCCGCAGACGATCTGCGACGGCTCGGCCTCGCCGATCTCGACCCGGCAGACCTTCAGCCGGTCGGCGTCGGGGTGCTGGTCGGCGGCCAGCACGCGGCCGACGACGATCGTCTCCGGCGTGCGGACGCCGTGGTGCAGCAGCCGATCGAGCTCGGTGCCGGTGACGTTGAGGCGGGCGGCGACCTCGGTCGCGTCGCGCTCGGCGACGTCGACCAGCTCGCCGAGCCAGCTGAGCGGAACCCTCATGCCCACTGCTCCAGGACGCGGACGTCGTTCTCGTAGAGGAGGCGCAGGTCGGGGACGCCGTAGCGGAGCATCGCGATCCGCTCGATCCCCATCCCGAACGCGAACCCCTGGACGGCCTCGGGGTCGTAGGCGTCGTCGCCGCGGGCCTCGCCGACCGCCCGCAGGACGTTCGGGTCGACCATCCCCGAGCCGAGGATCTCGATCCAGCCGGTGCCCTTGCAGAGCCCGCAGCGCGGGTGGCCGGGCAGGTCCTCGCGGATGCCGCTGCCCTTGCAGGCGAAGCAGCTGACGTCGACCTCGACGCTCGGCTCGGTGAAGGGGAAGAAGTGCGGCCGCAGGCGGACGTCGCGCTCGTCGCCGAAGACCGCCCGCGCGAAGCTCAGCAGCACGCCCTTGAGGTCGGCGAGGGTGATGTCGGCGTCGACCCACAGGCCCTCGACCTGGTGGAACTGGGGCGTGTGGGTCGCGTCGCTGTCGGGCCGGTAGACGCGGCCGGGCACGATCACGGCCACCGGCGGCGCCTCGCGCTCCATCGTCCGGATCTGCATCGGCGAGGTGTGCGTCCGCAGCAATCGGCCGCTGCCGCCGTCCTCGGCGTCGGGACGGCCGGGCCGGGCAACGGCCGGCAGTGCGGCCGACGGCGCCAGGTAGAAGGTGTCGGCGCGGTCGCGGGCGGGGTGGTTCGGCTCGTGGTTGAGCGCGTCGAAGTTGTAGTGGACCGTCTCCGTCTCCGGGCCCTCGACGACGTCGAAGCCGAGCCCCAGGAAGACGTCCTCGATCTCGCGCCGGACCCGGGTGATCAGGTGCAGCCCGCCGACCGGCTCGCGACGGCCGGGCAGGGTGACGTCGACCCGGTCGGCGATCAGCTGCGCGTCGAGCTCGCCCGCGGCCAGCTCGCCGATCCGCGCGTCGAGCAGCTGCTGGAGCGCCTGCCGGGCCTGGTTGGCCGCCTTGCCGACGGCGCCGCGCTGGTCGGGCGGCAGCTCGCTGACCCCGCGCAGCAGGTTCGGCAGCTCGGCCTTGCGTCCCAGGAGCCGTACCCGCAGCTCCTCCAGCTCGTCGGTGGTGGTGGCCGCCGCCACGTCCGCTTCTCCCGCGGCACGCAGCTCGGCGATCCGGTCGATCATCGAAGGCGATGGTACGGAAACCGGCGCCGCCACCCGCGTTCGCCGGCCGTCGCGGGGTCCCGGGTTCGAACCGCCGGCCGACGTCGGGGTCGGCGGCGTCGGGGTCGGCCGTCGGCGAATCGCGTTCTCGTGCCGGGCCGGGCTCGAGACAGCGAGACGACGTCGCCGGGACGTCGGACCGTGGTCTCGTGGACGGAGCGGGGGCGAGACAGCGAGATGGCGTCGCCGGACGGCGAATCGCGATCTCGCGGGCTCCGCCGGCGGCGAGACCGCACGAGGGCGTCGCCCGGACGTCGAATCGCGGTCTCGCCGGCGGGGCGGGGTCGAGACAGCGAGATGGCGTCGCCCGACGGCGAATCGTGGTCTCGCGGGCGCGGCCGACGGCGAGACCGCACGAGGGCGTCGTCGGGACGGCGAATCGCGGTCTCGCGGGCGGGGCGGGGCGAGAACGCGATTCGTCGGGGCGCGCCGGCCGCGCCGACCGCCCCCGTCCGCCCGGCCCGGCCGCCCCCCCCGTCCGCCCGGCCCGACCCGGACCGTCCGCCCTACGCCGCCCCGCGGGCCAGCTCGTAGAGGGCGACGGTGGCCGCCATCGCGGCGTTCAGCGACTCGGCGCCGTCGATCGGCAGGTGGGCGACGTGGTCGCAGCGGTCGACCAGGTCGTCGGGCAGGCCCTCGCGCTCGGCGCCGACCAGCAGGCTGACGCCGTCGCCGGCGAGCGCGGTCTCCAGCCACTCGGCGTCGGCCCGCAGCACCGCCCCGCGCCGCAGGGCCAGCGCAACGGTCGTGCCCGGCAGCTCGTCCGGTCCCGCGGCGCGGGCGAGCGGCAGCGCGAACAGCGAGCCCATGCTGGCCCGGACCGCCTTCGGCCCGTAGGGATCGGCGGTTCCCGGGCCGAGCGCGACCGACGACGCCCCCAGCGCGTGGGCGGCCCGGATCGCCGTGCCGACGTTGCCGGGATCGCGGACCCCGTGCAGGTGCAGGCAGCGGGGACCGACGGGCGCGTCGGCCAGGCGCTGGCGGTAGATCGCGAGCACCCGCGTGCCTGAGCCGAGCGACGAGGCGGCAGCCAGCAGCGCCGGCGCGACGGTCGTCGCGGTGGCCGGGTCGATCCCGTGGGCGGGCAGCTCGACGACGGCGTCGGCGGCCACCAGCAGCGCCTCGGGGGTCCAGCCGGCGGCGGTCGCGGCCGCGACCAGGTCCTCGCCCTCGGCCACGAAGAGGCCGCTGCGGGCCCGCTCGCGCCGGCGGTCGAGCAGCGCCCGGACCTGCTTCAGGCGCGGGTTGCTGGGCGAGCTGATCTCCACCGGGCGATTCTCCCCCACTGCCGAGAACGACGAAGGGCGCCCTCGCGGACGCCCTCGGCAGTGCTGCGGCGCGACGGCCGCGGCGGCTCAGGCCTTGGCGGCGAGCGCGTCCTTGGCGGTCTGCGCGATCGCGGAGAAGGTCTCCGCGTCGTTCACGGCCAGGTCGGCGAGGTTCTTGCGATCGACCTCGACGCCGGCGAGCGACAGCCCGTGGATCAGCTGGCCGTAGGTCAGCTCGTTGAGGCGCGCGGCGGCGTTGATGCGCGTGATCCACAGCTTGCGGAAGTCGCGCTTGCGGTTGCGCCGGTCGCGGTACGCGTAGACGCCCGCCTTGAGCTGGGCCTCCTTCGCCTCCTTGTACGTGTTGTTCGCGCGGCCGACGTACCCCTTCGACCGCTCGAGCGTGGCGCGGCGCTTCTTGCGCGCGTGGACGGAGCGCTTGACGCGGGTCACTTGCCCTCTCCCAGGAGTCGCTTGGCCCGCGGAGCATCAGCACTCGACAGGATCGCGTCGCGGCCGAACTTGCGCTTGCGCTTCGGCGACTTCTTCCCAAGGATGTGGGAGGACATCGCGTGACGCGCCTTCACCTTGCCGGTGCCGGTGGTCTTGAAGCGCTTCTTCGCGCCCGAGTGGGTCTTCTGCTTGGGCATGCGGATCGGGAATTGTGCCAGATCGTCCGGGCGCGTGCGGTGCGCCCGCGGGAACGCTCCGGCGGCCGCGGCGACCGCCGGTGCGCGCGGGACCGGGCGCCGTTCGGGCGCCCCGGTCCAGGGCCCTCAGGACGAGGGCGCGTCCTCGGTCGCCTCGTCCGTCTCCGGCGCCTCCACGGCGTCGTCCTCGGCCACGGCCGGCGCGTCGTCGGCCGTCTCGGCCGAGGCCTCCGCCTCCGGCGCCTCGACGCCCTCCGGCGCCGCGGCCGCCGGCGCCTCGGTCGCGGGCGCCTCGGCGTCCGTGACCTCCGGCGCCTCGCCGTCGGGATCCTCGTCCGGCTCGTCCACGGGCGGCGCCCAGGTGCCGTTGAGGACCGCCTTCGACGGGCTCAGCATCATGGTCATGTTGCGGCCCTCGAGGTTCGGCCGCTGGTCGATCTGGGCCAGGTCGCCGAGATCCTCCACCAGCCGCTCGAGGACCATCCGCCCGCGCTCCGGGTGCGTGACTTCGCGGCCGCGGAACATGATCGTCACCTTGACCTTGTCCTTGCCCTTGAGGAACCGGACGACGTGCCCCTTCTTGGTGGCGTAGTCGTGGTCGGCGATCTTCGGGCGGAACTTGATCTCGCGCGTGACGACCTGGGTCTGGTGCTTCTTGGCGACCTTCTTCTTCTGCGCCTGCTCGTACTTGTACTTCGAGTAGTCGAGCACGCGGCAGACCGGCGGGCGCGCCTCCGCGGCGACCTCGACCAGGTCGAGGTCACGGGACTGGGCGTAGCGCAGGGCCTCGTCGGTGCGCATGACACCGATCTGGTTGCCGTTCTCGTCGATGACCCGGACCTCGGGGACCCGGATGCGGTCGTTGACCCGAGTCGTGTCGCGCTCGGGCGGGCGCCGGTCGAACCGTCGTGGTACCGGCACTAGAGGGAGCTGCTCGCGGGGCGCACGGGATGCGCGGGCGAGGTATCGCTAGCAAACAAGGGTCGAATCATAGCGAAGTCCCCGCCGGACGGAAGCGGTTTCTCGTCGATCGGAGACGAGGTTGACCGAGCGCCTACGCTGTCGCCGTGCGCCTGCTCTTCGTCTGCCTGGGGAACATCTGCCGCTCGCCGACCGCCGAGGGCGTGATGGCGGCGCTCGTCGCCGAGGCCGGAGCGGGCGACCGCGTGACCCTCGACTCGGCCGGGACCGGCGGCTGGCACGCCGGCCATCCGCCCGACGAGCGGGCGACCGCGGCCGCCGCCGCGCGCGGGATCCGGCTGGCCGGCGCGGCCCGCCAGGTCGCCCCCGCCGACTTCGCCGAGGCCGACCTGCTGCTGGCGATGGACGCCGACAACGAGGCCGAGCTGCGGCGCCGCGCGCCCGACGCCGCCGCGGCCGCCAAGGTCCGGCGGCTGCGCGAGTTCGACCCGGCCGCGCTCGCCGCCGGCGACCTCGACGTGCCCGACCCGTACTACGGCGGGCCGGACGGCTTCGACCTCGTGCTCGACCAGGTCGAGGCGGCCTGCCGGGGGCTGCTCGACCACGTCCTCGCCGCCCCCGCCGCCGCCCCCGCCTGAAACCGACCGTCAGACCGCGCCGCGCGCCACCGACCGCGGCGGCGGCAGCCGCAGCTCGTCGTCGTCGCGGCCGCTGCGCCAGCCGTCGAGCAGGTCCTCGATCGCGGTGATCGTGGCCAGCAGCGCCGCGGCCGAGCCGCCGCCGGCCGTCCGCATCAGCTCGCCGATCGCGGCCCCGTCGACGCTCTCGCGGCCGAGCTCGTCGACCAGCAGCCGGGCGCCCGCCTGGAGCGCCGCGGTCGCCCCGCGCAGCCGGCCGTGGTTGATCTCGCGGACGGCGAACAACAGCAGCTCCTCGCCCTCCAGCATCGGCAGCCGGCCGCCGAGCACCAGCCCGATCACCTCGCCGGGACGGGCGCGATCGGTCGACGAGACCCGCCGGCGGCTGGCCGTCGTCAATGCGTCGACCTCCTCGCCCGCGGTGCCGGCGGCGACGTCCTCGGGCGGGGCGTGGCCGACCCGCGCCAGCCACAGGTCCTCGTGGGTCAGCTCGATCAGGTAGGGGTCGCGCCAGACCAGCCGGTGGGCGCGGACGGCCCGGTTGACGACCGCCAGCGCGGCGTCGACCCAGCGGGCGAGGTCGTCGGCGTCGGTCCGCCACTGCTCGAGCGCGGCCGCGGCGCCGCGGCGGTCGAGCGGGGTCGCGGCGCGGACGATCGTGGCGATCGTGTGCTCGGGCCCGCCGCTATCGGCACGGTGGCCGCCGGCCTTCGCCGCCAGCGGCTTGCCGCTGGCCGCCTCGACCCGTCGCAGGTCGAGCACGTCGCCGCTGGCGCGCGCGCTCAGCTCGCCGACGGCCGAGTCGTCGTGGGTGCTGCCGTCGGGGGCGATCACGTACCGCCCGTCGGGCAGGTCGAGGCCCCGGTCGATGCCGATCCGGACGTACGCCAGTCGCGTCACTGCTGCTCCTCCCCCGCCTCAGCGCGCCGCCGCGCCGGACTCGATCGGGATGTCCCACGGTACCGCCCGGCCGGTGGTCCAGGCCAGCGGCAGGCCGCCGGGCCACCAACCCCAGGCGAGCAGGGCGACGCTGGCCAGCCAGCCCATGAAGAGCGTGTCGCCGAGCGGCAGCACGACGCCGACGACCCCGGCGGCGATCCCCCAGTAGCCGAGCACCCGCGTCAGCAGGCCGACGGCCATCGCCCGCAGCGAGAGCCAGATCAGCCAGACGCCGAAGACCAGGTGGGCGGCGATTTCGCCGATCCCGGTCGCCCGCAGCAGGCCGGAGTCGTCCCACAGCCGGTCGGCGCGGTCCGGCGACGGTGCACCCGCCGCGTAGGCGTCGGCGACGTCGCGGATCGCCACGAAGCCGACCACCAGCGCGGCGACCAGCGCCAGCGGCCCGGCGACGGCCAGCACCCGCAGCGCGGTCCCGTCGCGGCCACCGCGGTCGATCACCGCGCGGGCCAGGAACAGCGCCAGGGCGATCGTCGCCACCAGCGCCAGCACCCGCAGGCCGAGGGCCAGCGCCTGGCCCGAGACGTCGGCGTGGAAGTCCCGCAGCTGGCGGGCGCGGTCGATCGCGCTGCTGCCGCTGCCGCCGGCCGAGCTGCGCGCGGCGACCAGCAGCGCCGCGACCGTCCCGGCCACGCCGACCATCCCGGCGACGCCGGCGATCCGGCCCACCCGCTGCTCGCGGACCAGGTCGGCCTGGGGCTCGGCGGCGCGACCGCCGGAGGAGCGACGGGCGCGGGCGGCGCGGCCGCTCATCGGCCCCGCCCCGTGGTCGCGGCCAGCGGATCGCGCTCGGGGCGACCGCGGCCGCCGCTGCCGGTCGCGCCCGGCTCCGGGCTCGACCGACGACCGGCCGCCGTCCGTCGCTCGACCGCCTCGGCCAGCCGCGGCACCGCCCAGACGGCGACGGCGGCGCAGACCAGCACCTCGACCGCGACCAGCAGGCCGAGCTGCTGCAGCATCCCCAGCCGGCTGGCGGCCAGGACCAGGAAGCCGGCGGCGACGGTCGCGGCCGACAGCGCGACCGCGCGGCCGATCGTGCGGGTGGCGTTGCGGGCGGCGCCGGCCGGGCCCAGGCCGCGCTCGCGGAAGGCCACGTAGCGGGCCTCCATCAGCAGCCCGAACTCGACCCCGATCGCCAGCCCGGTCGGCTCCAATGCGGCGGCCATCGGCGACAGCTTCAGGTCGAGCAGCGCCACCAGCAGCCCGGCGACGCCGACGCCGGCGAGGGCCGGGACCAGCGGAATCAGGGCCCGCGACCACGAGCGGCGGACCAGCCACAGCAGCCCGCCGATCAGCAGCACGCAGGCGAGCAGCAGCCAGTGGCGGGTCGATTCGAGGCGGTGGAGGCTGTAGGCCGCGGTCGCGACCAGGCCGGCCGGGTCGGCGCGGACGCCGGGCGGCGGGTCGTCGAGCAGCGCGGTGATCCGCTCGGCGATCCGCGCCTGCTCGCGACCGTCGACGAACGGGATCCCCAGGCTCAGCTCGGCGCGGCGGCCGTCGAGCACCGGGGCGACCAGGTAAGGCGGCACCAGCTTCAGCAGCCCGGCGACCTGCTTGCGGGTCGGGGTGCCGTCGCCGCCGAGGATCTCGCCGAGGTTCGGCCCGGGGACGATCCGGCGGTCGATCCGCCGCACCCGCGGGCCGAGGTCGCGCAGCCAGGCGATCGTCGCCGGCGCGGTGACGTCGCCCTCGAGCGCGATCCGCAGCTCGCCGACGCTGCCGACCTCGCGCTGGACGGCCTGCGCCTGGCGCAGCTCCTCCAGGCTCCCCGGCGCCAGCCGGGCGACGTCGGACTCGACCTTCGAGGTCGTCGAGAGCACCAGCCCGCAGCCGACCAGCGCGACCAGCGCGCCGATCGCCAGCGGCCGCAGTGGGCCGGGCAGCGACGGCAGCCGGCGGGTCGCCGACGCCGGCGACGGCTCCGGTCGCGGCGGCTCCTGGTCGCCACCGCGGGCGTCGAGCGCGACCAGCACCCGCGGCCCGACCACCAGCACCGCGGCGAGCCCGGCGAGCGCGCCGATCGCCAGCGTCGACCCCAGCCGCTCCAGCAGCGGGACCCGGCTGAGGTGGAGGATCGCCCCGCCGGCCACGACCGCCGCGGCCGAGAGACCGAGCACGCCGGTCAGCGAGCGGCGGGCGCCGACGGCCGCCTGCCGCGGCGAGCGGCCGGCCCGCCGCAGCTCGCGGTGGCGGGCGTGGAGCTGGACGGCGTAGTCGACCGCCAGCCCCAGCACCACCGGCAGCCCGGCGACGGTCGCCGCGGTCAGGCCGAGCCCGACCCCGCTGGCCAGCAGCAGGCTGAGCAGCGCCGCGGCCGCCGCCAGTCCCAGCAGCGCGACCGCCGCCGCCCGCCGGCGGAGGCCGACCAGCAGCACGATCGCCATCACGATCAGGGCCAGCGGCGCCAGCCGCAGCAGCTCGGCGGGCACCTCGTCGGCGACCGCGGCGGCCACCAGCGGGGCCCCGCCGACGGTCACCTTCGCGCCCGGCAGCTTGGCGTCCTCGGCCAGCGAGCGGACCCGGCGGCCGAGCGCCAGCACCTGACCGTCGTCGAGCCCGGCCTTCGGGCGGACGACGATCAGCGCGTGCTCGTTGTCGGGGAACATCCAGCGGAAGCGGGCCTTCGGCTCGGTGCCGGAGCCGAAGACGACCGCGTTGACGTAGCTGCGGTTGGCCAGCGACGGCATCCCGATCGCGCCGAAGCGGACCAGCATCTGCTCGAACTGCTCGCGGGCCGGGCCGAGCGCCCGCAGCCGCGCCTGCTCGCCGGCCTGGCGGGCGGCCGTGGCCGACGCTCCCGCCCGCCGCGCGCGCCGCTCGGCGCGGCTGGCCGCGCGGGCCGCCCGCTGGGCGACCGGGCCGAGCTGGCGGCTGATCAGCTGCTCGGCCTGCACGATCGTCTGGTTGATGAAGGTGCCGGGCCCGAAGACGGCCTGGACCCCGGCGACCTTCGACAACCGGCCCTCCAGCCGCACGAGGCCCATCAGCCCGTTCGGGGCCAGCGTGTTGCCCAGCTCGCCGCGGACGGCGACGACGATCGGCTCGCCGCCGAAGGCCCGCTGCTGGCGCTCGGTCGCGGCCCCCTCGCGGCTGCCCGAGCCGGCCAGCAGCTCGCCGACCGGCGTCGGGCTCAGCCGCAGGACCCCGACCGCGGCGACCACCGCGACCACCAGCACGGCGACGAGCCCGAGGGCCCGCCGCCGGTCTCGCACCCGGTCGGGCAGCGGCATCAGCGTCCGCTGTCGCGGAGCGCCGACGGCGCCTCCGCCAGCCGCGGCGGGTCGCCCTTCGGCAGCTGCGGGTTGCCGCGCTGGCCCGGGTCGGGGTAGGCGTTGAACCGCAGGCCCTGGGTCCCGGCCAGCCCGCCGACGCTGATCAGCGTGTTGAGCGTGTCGGTGACCTCCTTGCGCATACCCGTCAGCGTGTGCTCGTCGACGGTCAGGTGGACGCGCGCCAGGTTGCCGGTCGCGTCGCGGGTGTCGACGGCCGAGCCCATGTTCGCGAACGCGGTCGCCATGTCGGTGGCGCGCGGCCCGAGGTAGGCCAGCGCCGGGTTCAGGTTCCGCAGCACCGCGTCGAGCGCCGGCACGACCGGGGTCGTCTCGTCGCCGAAGACCCGCAGCGAGCGGAGCATCGGCTCGGCCTGCTTCGAGAACCCGGGCAGGACGTCGAACAGCTGCTGCCCGGCCTTCGCCGCCGCGGCCAGCCGCTCGGTCACCGGCGGCAGGTTCTGCGCCGCCACCTTCAGGTCGGCCACCACCGGGGTGCTGCTGCGCGAGACCCGGCCGAGGTGGGCCACGGTCGACTTGACCTGCTGGAGCGTCCCCGGCAGCCGGTCGAGCACGTCGGAGATCCGCTGGTCGCGGCTGGCCGCGGCCTCGGCGGTGTTCTTGGCCTGGATCGCCAGCTTGCGGACGTCGGCGGTGCGATCGCCGAAGGCCTGCATCACGGTGCCGGTGTCGTCGACCACGCGGGCCAGCTGGTCGCGCTGCCCGTCGAGCAGCTCGGTCAGGTCGCCGACCTTGCGGATCGTCGGGGTCGCCGCGCCGAGGAACTCGTTGAGGTCGTCGCCGCGGCCGCGGAAGCCGGGGCCGAGCGCGTCGAGGTTGCGCTGGACCGCGGCCCGGGTCGGCTTGTCGAGCCCGGAGAGGATCTGGTCCAGCTGGACCGCCTCGCCGGCCTGCTCCAGCGGCAGCGCCGCGTCGCCCTTCAGCGGGCCGGCCTGGGGCGTGCCCGGGTCGAGGTCGATGTAGTTCTCGCCGACCAGCGTCTTGGTCCGGACCTTGACGGTCGCGTCGCGGTAGACGGGACCCTGGTCCTTGTCGATCGCGATCGTGACGACGCCGACGTCACCGCGGCTGCTGATGTCGGTGACCTTGCCGACCTTGACCCCGGCCCGGCGGACGTCGCCGTTGGGGACCAGCTGGAAGGCGGTCGGCACGAGCACCTTGGCCTCGTACTTCGACTCGGCGCCGGGCAGCGTGCCGCCGGCCTTGCCGAACAGCCAGGCGAAGATCCCGACGCAGATCGCCGTGAAGGTGACGATCGCGAGGATCTTCAGGGAGCGGTGTTCGATCCTCACTTCGGCGGCCCTCCCTGGGTGCAGGTCCAACCACGTCGCAGCACCGGATCCTTGCCCTTTCCGAGGGTGAACGACGGCATCCCGAGCACCAGCTCACCGCGCGGGTAGGCCCCGCCGCCGTCGTAGTACTTCAGGACCGACAGGGTCCACTGGAAGAACTTCCCGATCGCCAGCCGGCAGGGGACGATCTTCTGCGTCGCCCGGTCGAGCCGCGGGGTCGTCGGCGCCAGCCGCGCGAACGCGTCCTTCAGCGCCACCGAGGTCGGCTGGAGGTCCTCGGCCAGCGGCCGCAGCTGGGTCATCGCCGGCTGCAGCGCCCGCAGCGCCGGCATCGCGTCGCGGCTGACCTCCTGCAGCGCCTCGAGCCCGGGCTTCAGCTTCTCGGCCACCGGCCGCAGGCTCCGCAGCGCCGGGTCGAGCTCGTCCTCGGCCGCTCGCAGCTCGCCGAACGAGGACCGCATCTGGGTCATCGTCGGCGGCAGCTCGGCGAGCGTCGCCGAGAGCGTCGAGTCGTGCTGGGCCAGCTCGGCGAGTGTGCCGTTGCCCTGCTGGATCAGGCTCGAGAGCTGCTGGTCGCGGGTGTTGACCGCCGCCGTCAGCTGGCCGAGGTTGTGGACGACCCGCGCGATCTCGCGCCGGCGGTCGGCCATCGCCCCCGTCAGCCGGTCGGCGGCCTGGAGGAAGGGCGCGAGCGCCACGAACGACCGCCGCAGCTCGTCGCCGTGGTCGCCGAGGCCCTTGCCCATGTCGGTCAAGAGCGACGCCAGCCGGGTCCGGGTGTCGGGGTCGAAGGTGTTCAGTACCCGCGAGATGTCGACCGGCGAGGCGGTCCGCTGGAGCGCCAGCACGTCGTCGCCGGCGAGCTTGCCCGCCGACGGGGTGCCGCGGGTCTCGATCGAGACGTACATGTCCTGCAGCGGGGTCACCGGTCGCAGGCGCATGCGGGCGTTCTTGTAGATGTCGCCGTACTTCTTCTCCAGCGACAGGGTCAGCACGGCCTTGCCGTCCTTGCCCACCTGGGCGTCCTTGATCAGGCCGATCGAGACGCCGGCCAGGCGCACGTCCTGCTGGCCCGGCTGGACGCCCTTGACGTCGTCGAAGGCGACCTTGACGTCCTGGGTGTCCTGCCAGAACCACTGGACCTTCTGCTGGCGGAACATGTACCAACCGGCGATCAGCGCGCAGCCGATCATGAACAGCACCAGCAGGAACGGCACCCGCGCGCGCTTCAGCTCGAGCGCGAGGCGATCGCTGCGCAACTTCATCGGCCGGCCCTCCCGGCGGTCGCGGCCTGTGCGGCCCGGTTGGCGGCCTGCCGGTCACGGGCCGACGAGCGACTCGCGGCGACGCCGGCGGCGCGGCTGGCGGCCGCGCGATCGGCGGCTGCGGCCTTCGCCCGCTTGGCCGGCACGTCCTCCGGCGACGGCGGATCCGCCGGGTAGTCGGTGCTGGGCGCGCCCTGGCCCCCGGTCAGGATGCTGAGGAAGTCCCCGAGCGCGTCGCAGTTGATCTTGTTCTCCGGCTCGGCGCTCGGGTCGGTCAGCCGCAGCGTGCAGGGCAGCGACATCGCCGACCGCTCGTCGGGCGCGGTCTGGAAGTTGAGCAGGTTGCCGTTGGCGTCGAACGGCGAGGCGGCCGAGGCCAGGACGCTGAAGAACGGGCCGATCGCGGCGTAGTTCTTGAGCTTGATGTCCGGGTCCTTCTCGTTCAGCCACGGCAGCAGCGTCGCGTTCGCGCGCTCGACCGTCGGCTTCAGGCCGTTGATCACGGCCTCGCCGGGATCGACCGTCTCGGACAGCCGCGTGACCGCCGGGCGGAGGCTCCGCAGCGTCGGCTCGGCGTCGTCGAGCACCCGGTCGAGCCGGGCCAGCATCGGCCGCGCGGTCTTGGCCGCCGGCGCCAGCTCCTTGGCCCCCGGCAGCAGGTCGACCGCGACCGGGTCGAGCGTGTCGAGCGTCTTCCGCAGCCGCGCCAGCGTCAGCTGGGTGTCGTCCATCGTCGGCCGGCCCTGGTCGAGCATCGACCCGATCGAGTCGTGCCGCGCCGCGGTCACGCCGAGCGCCGCGGCGCCGTTGTCGATCAGCCCCGCCAGCTCGGTCTCGCTGCGGCCGAGCGCACCCATCGTGCGGCTCGCCTCGGTCACCAGCTTCGTCAGGTCGCCCTGCTGGGTGCCGCGGATCGAGGGCAGCCCGCGCCGCAGGTTGCGCATCGCCGGCGCGGTCGCGTCGATCGTGCCGCCGATCGCGTCCGGGTCCTTGGCGGCGTCGTCGAAGGCGGCGATCACCTTCTGCATCGCCGCCCGCTGGTCGGTGCCGAGCGGCTCGAGCACCTGGTCGAACTCCTGCTGGACGTTGGTCCGCGCCAGCGGGATCTCCTGGCCGCCGAGCTTCGGCGCGCTGTTCGAGCCCGGATCGAGCTCGATGTACATGTTGCGCCCCAGCAGCGTCCGCCACCAGAGGTTGGCGCGGGCGTCGCTGTGGACCGTCACGCCCTTGTCGTCGTCGATCCGCATCTTGACGATCGCGCCGCGGCGGCCCTCGTCGAGCCGGACGCTCTCGACCTGGCCGACGTCGACGCCGGCCACGCGGACCTGGTTGCCCTTCTGGACGTGGGTCGCGTCCGAGAAGCGGGCCTCGACGACGGTCCCGCCCTTGCCGAGGAACGGGATCGACTTCGTGTACCCGGCGTAGAGCAGCAGCCCCAGGATCGCCAGCAGGATCGCGCCGTCGCGCAGCGGCTTCGGGCGGTGCCGCCCGGGCCGGTGCGTGAAGCGCTCGCTCAGCCAGCTCACTTTCGGCTCCTTGCGTCCTGCGTGACGGTGCACGGGGCGGGATAGGGGTTGTCGGCCACCAGGCCGGACTTGTTCTTCCAGCCGCCGATCGTCTCCTCGCTGCTGAGGATCAGCAGCCGCAGGTTGGTGATCAGACCGAGGTCCTTGCGGCCGCCCGGGACGCCGAAGGTCAGCATGCTGCCCCAGGTCCGGGTGAAGAGGCCGAGGTCGCAGCCGTGGGCGCCGAAGCGGTCGGCCAGCGGCAGGCTGTGGCGGAGGCCGGTCGTGATCGACGGCAGCACCGGGTCGGCGGTCTCCAACAGCTTCAGCGTCGGCGGCGTCGCGTCCTCGGCGGTGTCGAGCGTCGTCCGCAGCGACCGCAGGCCGGCGCGCGAGTCGCGCAGCAGCTTCGAGGTCTCGTTCAGGCCCCGCGGCGCCGGGCGCAGCGCGGGCAGCAGCGCCCGCGAGAACCCGCTCACCTCGACCAGCAGCGGATCGGTCGCCCGCAGCCCTTCGCGGGCGGTCGCCAGCGACGGCGGCGCGGTCTCGAGCGTGGCCCGGATCTGGTCGCCGCCGTTGGCGAACGGCTGCAGCGCGTCGCTGCCGACCTGGAAGCCCTGGCGGATCGTCTCGCGGACCGGGTCGGCGGCGCCGGCGGCGCTCTCGCTGCCGGCGACGAACCGCTCGGGGGCGCCGCCGCGGGCGTTGACCGCGCCCATCAGCCGGTCGACCCCGGTCAGCGTCCGCGGCGTGCGGTCGATCAGGTCGTTGACGTCCTCGCCGCGGTCGAGGACCCCCGCCCCCAGCTGCTGCATGAAGGTCTGGGCCTGGGCGCGGCGGGGCGCGTCGAGGGTGTTCAGGACCTCGTCGAGCTCGGTCGCGGCCGAGGTCTGGCTGGCCGGGATCGTCGCCCCGTCGGCCAGCGGCTGCCCGTGCTCGCCGGGCGCCAGCTCGACGAAGCGGACGCCGATCGGCGACCGCGGCCGCACCCGCAGCGTCGTGTCGCTCTTCAGCGGCCCGACGTCCGGCTGCAGCTGCAGGTCGACGATCGCCTTGCCGTCCTGGACCCGCGGGTTCAGGACCTGGCCGACGTAGCGACCGGCGATCCGCACCTGGTAGTGGGCGGTCAGGTTGTCGGCGTGGTCGAACTGGGCCTTGACCGTGTAGTACGAGCGGCCCGGGATCGTGTTCGGCGCGTTGTAGCCGATCAGGAACATCACGACGACGGCCCCGATCCCGGCCAGGCCGAGCAGCCAGAGCACCGGCCGGGGGGCCGAGCGGCTCGCGGCCCGGTTGATCTGCGGTCTGCGCATGCGTCGTGCCATCAGCCGAGGAGGTAGTCGAGGAGCTGGTCGGCGCCGCCGGCAGGCGGAGCGGTCCGCTGCGGGGTCGGCTCCGGGGACTTCGTCACCGGCGCACGGCGGAGCGGCGCGTCCTGGGCGATCGGCGGCGGACCGGTGTCCTGCGGCCGGCCGGGCTGGCCCTTGGTGCCGAGCTTGCCGACCAGGTGCGTGGCCAGCTCCTCGGTCGGGACGGCCTCGGTCCGGAACAGGTGGCCGGCGTTGTCGCGGGTCTGGATCGCGCGGGCCCAGCCCTCCATCACCCGGATCAGCGGGTTGGTCTGGCGGTCGAGCACGACGCTCAGCGGCGCGAAGACGGCCGAGAAGCGCTCCAGCTCGCGGGCCATCGGCTCCAGCCGGGCGACCACCGGGGCGCCCTCGCGGCCGAGCTTGGCCAGCGTCGGCGCCGTCCGGCGGGCCGCGGCCAGCGTCGGCTTGGCGTCGTCGGCGAAGCGCGGCAGGCGGGCCAGCGTGTCGGCCAGCGGGCCGGAGGTCCGCCGCAGCTCGCGCGAGGCCGGCTTCAGCCGCCGCGACGCCTGGCTCAGCTCGACCAGCGTCGTCCGCAGCTGCCGCAGGGTCGAGGGCGCGGTGTCGATCGTGTGCCCCAGGTTCTCGCGGTTGGCGGTGGTGACCTTCAGCGTCCGCTCGGCGACGTCGACCAGCTCGGTGACGTCGTCCTTGCCGCGGGCGAACGAGTCGATCACCCGGTCGCCCTGGCTGGCCAGCGCCTTCAGCCGCTCGGTGTCGGCCGCGAACGAGCCGACCATCCGCTGCGCCTGGTCGAGCGCCGACGGCATCCGGTTCAGCAGCGCGTTGAGGTCGGTGCCGCGACCGTGGAGGCCGACGCCGAACTCGTTGATGATCACGCGCATCCGGCCGCGGGTCGACGGGTCGAGCATGTTCAGGACCTCGTCCAGCTCGACCGGTGCGCCGGTGTCCTTGAGCGCGATCGTGGTGCCCGAGCGGACCGGCTGGCGGAGGTCGCCGGCGTTGAGGTCGACGTACTTCTCGCCGAGCAGGTTGACCGGCCGCGCCTCGGCCGAGGCGCCGCGCCCGATCGGGGCGGCGCCGCCCTTCAGCTTCATCGTGACCATCGCGGTGTCGCGCTTGGTCAGGTCGATCGCGCTGATCTTCCCGCCCGGGACGCCGCCGATCTTGACGTCGCCGTTCTTGCGCAGGCCGGCGCTGTCCTTGAACTCGGCGCGGACGATGTAGCTGTCGTCGTCGCCGCCGGTCAGCACGATCACGGCGACCACGGCCGCCACGACGGCGAGCAGCGCGGCGACGATCCGCCCGGGGTTCCGCTTCATCTGCTCCACCATCAGGGGCGCTCCGGGTCCTTCGTGGGATCCAAGGCGTCCTTCGTGATCCCGCACTGCGGGAGGAAGTACGGCTTGCCGGCGTTGAGGCCCGGCGGGCGCGGCAGCGCGTAGCGCGTGTCGGTCGCCGGGACGCTGGTGATGAACTCCGCGCTCGGCAGCGCCCCGTTGACCGAGGTGATGCCCTCACGCAGGTGGATCCGCCCGTAGTGGGAGGTCGTGTCGTAGTTCTTGGTGAAGCCGCCCCAGGTCGTCAGCATGCCGGCGATCTCCGGCGCGTAGGGCCGGATGCACTCGAGCATCGGCGCCAGCGAGCTGAGCGCCTTGGTCGCCTTCGGCATGAACGGCGAGCCGGTGTCGAGCAGCGAGGTCACCCGCGGGGCGACGTTGCGCGCGGTCACCAGGGTCCGGACCGCGACCGGGGCCACGTCCTCCAGCCGCACCAGCGCCTTGCTGGCGGTCTTGGAGAGCGCGGGCAGCTCGCGGGCGCCCGGGCCGAGGGCCGCGAACAGCCGGTCGACCTTGTCGAGGCTCGAGTCGCTGCGCGCCAGCGTCGACTTGGTGTCGTCGAGGGTCGGCGCGAAGCGGTCGAGCGAGGCCCGGATCTGGGCCGTCCGCTGGCCGAACGCGTCGAAGGTGCTGGCCGCGACGGTGACCAGGTCGCTGACCACCGGCTTGCGGGCCGCGAGGGTCCGCGTCACGCGGTCGCCGTTGGCGATCAGGCCCTTCAGCGCCGTGCCGTCGGCGAGCAGGTCGCCGACCACGTCGCCGGTGGTGTCGATGCCGCCCGGCAGCTGGCGGAAGCCCGCCCGCATCTGGGGCGCGTGGCCGTCGAGCGCGGTCGCCGTGCCCTGCAGCATCGAGCGCAGGCGGCGGCGGGTGTCGGCATCGAGGGTGTCGAAGACCTGGTCGAACTCGACCGGGGTGGTCGTGTGCTTCTCGCTGATGATCCCGCCCTCGGGGATCGCCGGCGCGTCGCGCGGGCCCGGGTAGAGCGAGACCGAGCGGGTGCCGTTGCCGATCGTGGTGCCGAAGCGGATCGCGGCCGTCGTCCCCCGCCGCAGCGGCCAGACGTTCTCGTCCTTGATCCCCAGCTCGACGATCGCCTGACCGTCCTCGTACTCGACCTTCTTGACCTTGCCGACGTCGACGCCGTCGATCTGGACGTCGAGGCCCGGCGCGACCGAGATCGCCGCCGAGAACGACGCCCGGACGCTGTGGGGCTGGGAGCGACCCTGGATCACGACGATCGTCAGCACCACCAGGACGGCAGCGACGATCAACGCCCAGGGGCGGTCCAACACAAGCTTTCGCACGTTTTCAGCCTCCGACGGGCGAGCTCGGATTGAGACCCCAGAACACCATCGTGAAGACCGACCCCACGATGTGCACGATGATCAGGTTGAGGATCATCGACTTGGCCGTGGCCGTGCCGACCCCGACCGGGCCTCCGCGGGCGGTGTACCCGTAGTACATGGCCACCAGCACGATCAACGTGCCCATCACCATGATCTTGATCTCGGAGTAGAGGATGTCCTGGGGTTGCATGAACGCCCAATGGACCCCCTCCCACCCGCCTTGGGAGACCTCCTTGATCTGGCTGACGATGATGATGTAGTCGGCCAGGTTGTGGAAGGCCAGCGCGACCAGGTAGATGAACGGGAACGCCAGCCAGGCCGCGACCAGGCGGGTGGCGACGACGTAGCGCATCGGGTTCAGGCCGAGCGACTCCATCGCGTCGAACTCGTTGTTGATCCGCATCGATCCGAGCTCGGCGACGAGGCCGCATCCGACCTTGGCGCTGATGATGTACCCCCACATGTAGGGACCCATCTCGCGCACGCCGCACCAGGCGGTGAACACGCCCGAGTAGGCGGAGGCGCCGTAGCCGCGAAGCACGTAGTTGGCCTCGGTGCCGCACTCCATGCCCATCACGAACTGCATCAGGCAGACGACGGCCATCGAGCCGGTGATCAGGATCCCGGCCTGGCGCAGGATCTCCGACGTGTAGCGGAAGACCCCGCGCAGCTCGAGGAAGGCGCGGCCGGCGAAGGACGCCATCGCCCCCGCCTCGTTGAGGGCCCCGCGGACGGGACCGGCCAGGCCCTCCCCGAACCGCTTGGCCGCGGTCGGGCGGCGGACGACCGCCCCTTCGGCAACGGATGGAGCGTGCATCAGTGGAGGTTCCCGGTCTCGGGGAACGCGGCCAGCATCGTGGTCGTGAAGAGGAAGTTGAACGCCCAGATCGCCACGAACGAGATGACGACCGCTTGGTTCACCGCCCTGCCCACGCCCTCGGCGCCACCCTTGACGTGCATCCCCTTGTAGCAACAGACGACGGCGATGATGAACCCGAAGAGGCTGGTCTTGACGACGCTGCCTATGAGGTCCGGCATCGTGAAGTTCGACGTGAAGGTCGACAGGTAGCCGGCGGTCGTGTCACCGAAGACGACGACCGCGGCGATCCACCCGCCGAGCACGCCGAAGACGATCGCGACCAGGTTCATCAGCGCGGTCACGATGCCGAGGGCCAGGAACCGCGGGACGACGATCGTGCGGACCGGGTCGAGCCCGAGCACGGCCAGCGCGTCCAGCTCCTGGCGGACCTTGCGGGCCCCGAGGTCGGCGCAGATCGCGGTGCCGCCGACGCCGGCGATCACCATCCCGTTGATCCAGGGCGCGAACTCGCGCACCGACGCCATCACGAAGAAAGCGCCGAGCCGGTCGACGGTGCCGAAGATGTAGGTGATGTTGCCGCCCTGGAGGCCCGGCGCGCCGAGCCCGAAGAACGTGGTCGACACCATCACCGGGATCGCGCAGCGGCGGATGATCAGCCACGCCTGCTCGATGAACTCGTCGGTCCACGAGAACGGTGGCGTGACCGTGGCGACGGTCGAGCGCGCCGTCAGGATGATCATCCCGGCGATCTGCTCGAGCAGTGCGAACGGCCCCGACGTCGACGACGGGCCCTTGCGCTTCGGGGGCGCGGGCGCGGTCGGCGCGTCGGGGATCGCGGGCGGACGCAGGACTCCGGCTTCCATCAGCGGACCTCCCCCGTGTGCGGGGCGATGACGGTCGCGACGGCCGAGGCCGCGCGCGGGCTACTCCATGCCAAGGGGACCCTCCGGCGCTCCGGCGAGGAACTGGCGGACGAACGGGTTCGGCGAGTCGAACATGTCGTCGCGATCCCCCGACTGCACGATCCGGCCCTTCCAGAGGACCGCGATGTACTCCCCGATCCGGCGCGCCGACGCGATGTCGTGGGTGATCACCACGTAGGTGCCGCCGTTCTCGGCGTGGACCTTCTCGATCAGCTGGCAGAGCAGCGCGGTGCGGACCGGGTCGAGGCCCGAGTCCGGCTCGTCGAACATGACGATCTGCGGGTCGAGCACCAGCGCGCGGGCGAAGCCGGCGCGCTTGCGCATGCCGCCCGACAGCTCCGAGGGCATCCGCAGCTCGGCGCCGTTCGTCAGGCCGACCTCCTGCAGGCGGCCCATGACGATGTCCTTGATCTGCTTCTCGTTGAAGTCGGTGTGCTGCCGCAGCGGGAAGGCGACGTTGTCGTAGACCGACATCGAGCCGAAGAGCGCACCGTCCTGGAACAGGATCCCGAACTTGCGCCGCATCTCCAGCAGCTGCTTCATCGTCATGTTCGGCACCGACTCGCCGTGCACGAGGATGTCGCCCTGGTCGGGGAACATCAGGCCGATCAGGTGGCTCAGCAGCACCGACTTGCCGGTGCCGGAGGGGCCGAGGACGACGGTGATCATCCCCTCGGGAATGCCGACGTTGAGCCCGTTCATGACCCGGTTGGAGCCGAACGCCTTGTAGAGGTCGATGCACTCGATCGACCAGAAGTCGCCTGGCCGGTCCTCGGGGACGTGCATCGCCCCCTGGTGGAGGTCGTAGCCGGCGGCGCGATCCAGCAGCGCCGCGGTCTCCGGGGAGGCGGCGCCGGCGGCCGGCACCTCGATCTCGCTGCTCACGCCAGGTCCTCGTTCGAAACGTCATGGGCGGTGCCGACCGCCGCCGGCGGCCGCGCGATCGCCTGCACCACCGGCAGCACCCAGAGGAAGGGCCGGATCGTGCCCGAGTAGGGCGCGCGGCCGGCCGCGATCGCCATCGCCATCCGCAGCCGGCCCTCGGCCAGCCGCTCCAGGTCGGCGGTGCCCAGTCCCAGCTCGGTCTCGGCGCCGGGGGCGTCGTCGAGCACCTCGAGGCCGCCGCGCATGTCGAGCACGATCGCCTCGCCGTCCAGGTCGAGCGCCCGCAGCCGCACCCGCAGGCCGGCCCGGCCGACCCGCTCGGCGATGGTCGGGTCGGTCATCGCCTTCTCGAACAGGTCGACGACGGCGTCCCACGCGGCGCGCGCGGAGGCGTCAGCGGCGGGCCGCGGGTCGCGGCGCTCGGTGCTCCCGATCGGGTCGTGCACGGTGTCCTCTGGCTCGTGGTCCTGCTCCGGCGCCGCGGGCGCGGCGACGGCCTCGAAGGTGGTGGTCGGGGCGGCGTCGGCCGGCGGGTCGGCGGGACGCTCGCCGTCCTCGGCCCAGGCCTCGGACGCCCACAGCTCGCGCTCCTGGTCGGCGTCCGGCTCGCTGGCCGCGCCGCGGTTGCCGAACAGCGAGCGGAACCGCGAGCCGCTGGTCTCGGTCGTCCTCATGCGTGGCTCCCCTCCACGAACGCCGCCGACCGCGGGAGGGCGCCGGACGGCGTCCGCGCCGGCACCGGCCGTCGCAGGTCCGCACCATGGTTCCCACGCATCGCGCGCGCAGCGCTGCTGCCCATCCGCCCCTCCTCCTCGGTCGTACGACAGGGCATGACGAACCTATCCCCGGCGTTTCGGAGCGTCCTGTCGTCGGGAGCCATGACCTTTCGGGCGTCGTGTGCCCGCGACACACCATCCGTCCAGTACCCGTGACCGGCGCCCCCGTGCGTGCTAGCCGGACCGGGGTTTCGGAGCGAAACCCCAGTGTCCGAGCGGGATCCCGCGTCTCCGAAGCGGCGAGCCTCGGGCGAAGTGGACAGCGCACGCTGCGCTGTCCACGGCCGGCGGCGGCGCGCCTCAGGCGGCGGCGGTCGGTGCCGGCAGCACGATCTCGCGCTTGAGGATCTTGCCGGTCGGGCCCTTCGGCAGGGCGTCGGTCTCGACCACCACCCGCGGGTACTTGTAGGCCGCGATCCGCTGCTTGACGTGCTCGCGGAGGGCGTCGGCGTCGAAGGTCGCGCCCGGCTTGACCGCGACCACGGCGGCGACCTCCTCCCCCAGCTCGTCGTGCGGGATCCCGACCACGGCCGCCTCGAGCACCGACGGGTGCTCGTAGAGGACCTCCTCGACCTCGCGCGGGTAGACGTTGTAGCCGCCGCGGATGATCAGGTCCTTCTTGCGGTCGACGATGAAGAAGTAGCCGTCCTCGTCGACGTGGCCGAGGTCGCCGGTCGAGAACCAGCCGAACTCGTCGATCGCCTCGGCGGTCGCCTCCGGCCGGCCCAGGTAGCCGCTGGTCACGTTGTGGCCGCGGATCTGGATCTCCCCCACCTCGCCGGTCGCCAGCGGCGTGCCGGCCGGGTCGACGATCCGCATCTGGACGCCGGTGATCGGGGTCCCGATCGAGCCCGGCTTGCTCGGCCGGTCGGGGTGGTTGAAGGACGCGCCCGGCGAGGTCTCCGAGAGCCCGTAGCCCTCGAGCACCGTGCAGCCGAACCGCTGCTGGAAGCCGCTCAGGACCTCGACCGGGATCGGGGCCCCGCCGCTCATGCAGACCCGCAGCGAGGCCAGCCGCTCGGGCCGCGCGTCGGGGGCGTTGAGCAGCGCGTTGAACATCGTCGGCACCGCCGGCAGCACCGTGACGCCGTCGCGCTCCATCACCTTGAGCGCCCGCTCGGGCGTGAAGCGGGGCAGCAGCGTCAGCGCCGCGCCGCTCTGGATCGCCGCCCCCATCCCGACCACCTGGCCGAACGAGTGGAAGAGCGGCAGCGCCCCGAAGACGACGTCCTCGCAGCTCTCCGTCAGCAGCTCGGTGGCGATGATGTGGGCGTTCCAGGCCAGGTTCGACTGCGTCAGGACCGCGCCCTTCGGGGTCCCGGTCGTGCCGCTGGTGTAGAGGACCACCGCCGGGTCGTCGGCGGCGCGGGCGACGACCTCGCGCAGCGGCGTGGCGGCGGCCAGCGCCAGCGACAGCTCGTCGGGCCCGGCCGGATCGCCGCCGACCGTCCACGACGCCGTCAGCCGCACGTCGGCGGCGGGGTCGGGCGCCTCGGACCCGGCCGGGTGGACGAAGCCGCGGGCCCCGGAGTCGGCCAGGAAGTAGCCGATCTCGCGCGCGCGGAGCAGCGGGTTCATCGGGATCACCACCGCGCCAGCGCGCAGGATCCCCCAGTAGGCGATCACGAACTCGGGCAGGTTCGGCAGCATCACGGCGACCGCGTCGCCGGGCGCGATCCCGCGCTCGCGCAGCAGCGTCGCCATCCGGCCGGCGGCGTCGTCCAGCTCGGCGTAGGTCAGCGTGCGGTCGTCGAGCCGGACGGCGACGCGATCGGGATGGGCGATGGCGCTGCGGGTGAGCAGCGCGGCGTACGAGAGACCCACGGTGACGCTCCTGTGGCGAGGCGGACAGCGGGTCCGCCGCGGCCCGCCGCGCCGTGACCCACGACCCGATCGACGCTATCCCGTGAGCGGCGACGCGCCATCGACCGACCGGCGGAACTTCCTCTGCCCTTCGGCCGATCTGCGGGGTGCCCGGCCCGGGGCGGGCCGGGCCGGGCCGGGCGGCGCGGCTCAGTCGAGCGCGCGCTCGCGCAGCTTGGCGCTCAGCGCCGCCGCGATCTCGGCCACCGGCGCGGCCTCGTCCTCGGTCCCGCCGTGGTGGCGCAGGGTCAGCACGTCGTCGTCGGCCTCGCGGTCGCCGATCACCGCCATCAGCGGCACCTTGGCGATCTCGGTCTCGCGGATCTTGCGGCCGACGGTCTCGGTCCGGTCGTCGATCGTCACCCGCAGGCCGCCGGCCTTGAGGTCGGCGGCGATCCGGTGGGCGGCGTCGGCGTGGCGGTCGGAGACGGTCAGCAGCGCCAGGTGGACCGGCTGCAGCCAGAAGGGCAGCTCGCCGCCGGTGTGCTCCAGCAGGATCCCGATGAACCGCTCGTAGGAGCCCAGCAGCGCCCGGTGGAGGACGACCGGCCGGTGCTCGGCGTTGTCGGCGCCGGTGTAGGTGAGGTCGAAGCGCTCGGGCGCCTGGTAGTCGATCTGGACGGTGCCGAGCTGCCACGAGCGGCCGAGCGAGTCGTGGAACTGGATGTCGATCTTCGGCCCGTAGAAGGCGCCGTCGCCCTCGTGGACCACGTAGTCCAGCTGGTTGGCCTCGAGCGCGGTCCGCAGGTCGCCCTCGGCCCGGTCCCACATCTCGTCGCTGCCGAGCCGGTTCTCGGGCCGGGTCGAGAGCTCGTAGGTGAAGTCCTGCTCCGAGAACCCGAACAGCGCGTAGGTGTCCTGGGCGAACCGCAGGCAGGCGGTGACCTCGTCCTGGATCTGGTCCTCGGTGACGAACAGATGGGCGTCGTCCTGGCAGAACTGGCGCACGCGCAGCAGGCCGTGGAGCGCGCCCGACAGCTCGTTGCGGTGCAGCAGGCCGGGCTCGCTGAAGCGGACGGGCAGGTCGCGGTAGCTCCAGCGGGTCTGGCGGTAGAGCTCGTAGTGGCCCGGGCAGTTCATCGGCTTGAAGCCCATGTTCGGCTCGATCACCTCGCCGGCCTCGGCCGCGGAGGCGACGTCGCCGGTGGCGGTCAGGAACATGTCGTCGCGGTACTTGTCCCAGTGGCCGGAGGTCTTCCACAGCGAGCTGTCGAAGAGCTGCGGGGTCTTGACCTCGGTGTAGCCGCGCGGCTCGCCCATCTCGCGGCTGAGGCCGACGAGGTCGTTGAAGATCCGGGTCCCGGCGGGGGTCCAGAAGGCGGATCCGGGCGCGGCCTCGCTGAAGTGGTAGAGGCCCAGCTCCTTGCCGAGCTTGCGGTGGTCGCGCTGACGGGCCAGCTCCAGCCGCTCCAGGTGGGCGTCGAGGTCCTTCTTCTTGAAGAAGGCGGTGCCGTAGATCCGGACCAGCTGCTGGCGGTTGGCGTCACCGCGCCAGTAGGCCCCGGCCAGCGACTGCAGCTTGAAGGCGCCGATCCGCTTGGTGGTCGGGGCGTGCGGGCCGCGGCAGAGGTCGGTGAAGGGCCCGTTCGTGTAGAGCGAGACGGTCTCGACGGGGGCGTCGGCCGGCGCGTTCTTCACCAGGTCCTCGATCAGCTCGACCTTGTAGGGCTGGTCCTCGGCCCGGAACCGCTCCAGCGCCTCGGCGACGGTCACGTCCTGGCGCACGAACGGCTCGTCGGCGGCGACGTGCTCGGCCATCTTGGCCTCGATCGCGGCGAAGTCGCCGTCGTTCAGCACGACGCCGTCGGGGAACTCGAAGTCGTAGTAGAAGCCGTGCTCGATCGGCGGCCCGATCGCGATCTTGGTGCCGGGATAGAGGTCGAGGATCGCGGCCGCCAGCACGTGCGCGGTGTCGTGCCGGATCAGCTCCAGCGCCTCGTCGGAGCGGTCGGTGACGATCCCGATCGTGGCGCCCTCGGGCAGCGGCCGGCCGAGATCGCGCTGCTCCCCGTCGACCACGATCGCCAGCGCGGCCCGCGCCAGTCCGGGCCCGATCGCGGCGGCGGCGTCCGCCCCCGTGGCCCCGTCCTGGAGGTCGAGGGCCTTGCCGTCGGGAAGCGTCACCTGCATAGCCGGGCCAAGGGTATGCGAGCGCCGCCCGCCGTGCAGGGCGGGTGGACGTTCGGGGACCGGGTTCGTGTCTGGGTCGGTGAGCCGCGCCGCCGGGGTCACCGTCGGGGCCGGGGTGTGGGCGGCGCGGCAAAGGGGAGGCGAACGTCACACGCCCAGGCACTCCTCGCTGCCGTGCGACATTGCCCACCGCCGGCGACGGTGAACGTCACACGGCGCCGGCGGGCTGGTGGGCATGTGACGTTCGCCCCTCCCGACGAGCACCACGTGCCCAGGCCACGCCCGGAACCGGGGTGGGGCGGTTCACGCTCGCCCAACGAGCACGACGCGCCCCGCCCCAGCCCGCGAACCGCACTGGGGCGTACGACGCTCGTGCCCCCACCACCGCCCGCCACCGACCTGCTGAGCCCCAACCGACCCCCGCCCCCCGCCTTCGTATGCTCGCCCGATGGACCCCGCCCAGCTGCGCGCCGAGTTCCCCGTCCTGCGCGACGTGGCCTACCTGAACGCCGGCTCGTGCGGGCCGCTGCCGCGGGCCGCGTCGGCCGCCGCCGCGGGGGTCGTCCACCAGGCCGAGCAGCACGGCCGCACCGCCGACCACTTCGTCGCCACCCGCCACACGCAGGACGCCCGCCGCCAGCGCTACGCCGCGCTGGTCGGCGCCGAGCCCGAGGACGTCGCCCTCACCACCGCCGCCTCGGAGGGGATCGTGCGGGTGCTGCTGGGGCTGGAGTGGCACGCGGGCGACGAGATCGTGACCGCCGAGGAGGAGCACCCGGGACTGCTCGGGCCGCTCGCCGCCCTCGCCCGCCGCCACGAGCTGCTGATCCGCTCGGTCCCGCTGGAGCGGATCGTCGAGGCGGTCGACGAGCGGACCCGGCTGGTCGCCTGCTCGCACGTCCGCTGGACCGACGGCACCCCCGCGCCCGCCGGCCTCGCGGCGCTGCGGGGCGAGGTGCCGGTGCTGCTCGACGGCGCCCAGGGCGCGGGCGCGATCGCCACCGACGTCACCGCCCTCGGCTGCGCGTTCTACGCCGCCGCCGGCCAGAAGTGGCTCTGCGGCCCGATCGGCAGCGGCTTCCTGTGGATCGACCCCGCCTGGCAGCCGCGCCTGCGCGCCGTCGGCCCCACCTACCTGAACCTGGCCGAGCCGGCCGCCGGCCTCGACGCCCGCCCCTGGCCCGACGCCCGCGCCCACGACGCGACCGCCCTTTCCGGCGAGGCCTCCGCCGCCGCCCTCGCCGCGTTCGACGTCCTCGACGAGCACGGCTGGCCCGAGCTCCACGCCCGCGCCGCCACGCTCGCCGACCGGCTCGCCGTCGCCCTCGCCGAGCGCGGCCGGACCGTCGCCCCGCGCGGCGCCACCACCCTCGTCGCCTGGAGCGAGCCCGACCCGGCGGCGACCGTCGCCCGGCTGGCCGCCGCCGGGGTCGTCGTCCGCGACCTGCCCGGCAGCGACCGGGTCCGCGCCTCGGTCGGCGGCTGGAACGACGAGCGCGACCTGGATCGCCTGCTCAGCGCCCTCTGACGACCCCCGCCGCGCCCCCGGCGGGGGCCCGTGTGTCCGCACCACACCGGCCGGCGCGACGCGTGGCGCGGAGCCCCAGCGGCCGCCCGGCGCCCCCCGGATAGCGTCGGCCTACCGGGCCGTCGACTGCGCACGCCCGGGTCCTGTCAGCACGAGGAGGAGGAAGCAGCAATGGTCCATCCGCACGTCCCCCGTGCGCGCGCCGCCGAGCGCCCGCACCGTCCCGGGAGGCGGCGCACGTGATCTCCGACCTGACCGGCAAGCGCGCGGTGATCACCGGCGCCGCGGCCGGACTGGGCAAGGCGACCGCCGAGCTGTTCATCGCCCAGGGCGCCAAGGTCGTCGTCTCCGATCGCGACGGCGACGGTGCCGCCGCGACCGCCGCGGCGCTGGGCGAGAACGCCGTCGCCAACACGGCCGACGTCACCGTCCAGGCCGACGTCGAAGGCGCCGTCGCGGCCGCCGTCGAGGCCTTCGGTGGCCTCGACGTGATGGTCAACAACGCCGGCATCGAGATCGGCAAGCCGATCACCGAGACCGAGCTCGACGAGTTCGAGCAGCTGATGAAGATCAACGTCTCGGGCGTCTTCCTCGGCATCAAGGCGGCGGTGCCCGCGCTGGCCCAGGCCGGCGGCGGGTCGATCGTCAACATGGCCTCGGTGGCCGGGATCGGCGGCGCGCCGCTGCTCGGCGCCTACTGCGCGTCGAAGGGCGCCGTGGTCCGCCTGACCGAGGTCGCCGCGATCGAGCTGAAGGCGGCCGGGATCCGCGTCAACGCGGTCTGCCCCGCCTTCATCGACACGGCGATGGTCGACCGCCTGGTCTCGCCCTTCGAGGCCGCGGTCGGGATGCCTTTCGGCGAGGTGCTGAAGGCCAAGCAGGGCCGGATCGGCACCCCCGAGGAGGTCGCCGAGATGGTCGCCTTCCTCGCCTCCGACGACTCGTCGTTCACGACCGGGTCGCAGTACGTCCTCGACGGTGGATTGGTGGCTGGTCTCCTGTGAGTGGTGAGCTGGAAGGACGGGTCGCGCTGGTCACCGGCGCCGCCCAGGGCCTCGGCGCGGCGGTCTCCGACGCGCTCGCCGGCGAGGGAGCGACGGTCGTCCGGACCGACATCCAGGGCGGCGACATCACCCTCGACGTCCGCGACGAGGGTGCTGTCAAGCAGGTGATGGCCGACGTCGCCGAGCAGCACGGTCGGCTCGACATCGTGGTCGCCAACGCCGGCGTCGCGTTCGTCAAGCCGCTGACCGAGGTCTCGCTCGACGACTGGCGGGGCCTGATGTCGATCAACCTCGACGGGGTCTTCGTGACCGCCCGCGAGGCGGCCCGCCAGATGGCGGCCCGCGGCGGCGGCTCGATCATCAACATGGCGTCGATCACCGGCCTCCGCGGGTCGCCGCTGATCGGGACCTACGCGGCCGCCAAGGCCGGCGTGATCTCGCTCTCGAAGACCCTGGCCCTCGAGCTGCGCGACCACGGGGTGCGGGTGAACGCCGTCTGCCCCGGCTTCATCGACACCCAGATGGTCAGCGATCACGCCGACGAGCTGAGCGCGGCGATCGGGATGCCGGTCGAGCAGGTGATCGACGCGAAGCAGGGCCGGATGGGCACCGCCGACGAGGTCGCCCGCCTGGTCCTGTTCCTGGCCTCGGACCGGAGCCGGTTCTCCACCGCCGAAGCGTTCGTGCTCGACGGCGGATCGACCGGCGCGCTGGTCTGAGGGGCCACCGCCCGGGGGCCTGAGGGCCGATCCGGGCGTGGTCCCGCCGTCGCCGGCCCGGGGCGACTCCTCCTCCCCGCCCCGGGCCGGCGGCGCGTACTGCGCCGCCGGCCAGGACGTCTGCGAACACCGCTGTTCGCAGTGCTACCGTCCGGTCCATGCCGAGCAGCCCCGCTCCCGCCACCGCGCCCCGGATCACCCCCGGCGGACGCCGCGAGGTCGGGCTGCCGACCTGGGGCTTCGCGCAGGTCGCCGGACTGGTGACCGGCACCCGCGCGCCGCACCTGTTCCTGACCCTCGGCCGCCACCGCAAGCTGTTCTGGGGCTGGCTGCGGTTCGCCGGACGGCTGATGCCCGGCGGGCTGCTGCCGCGGCGCGAGACCGAGCTGGTGATCCTGCGCGTCGCCCACCTGCGCGGCTCGCAGTACGAGTTCGAGCACCACGTCCGGCTCGGCCGCCGCGCCGGGCTCGGCCCCGCCGACGTCCGGCGCGTGGTCGAGGGTCCCGACGCCGCCGGCTGGGGCCCGCGCGAGCGGCTGCTGCTGCGGACCGCCGACCGGCTGCTGGAGCAGCGCGACCTCGACGACGCCGCCTGGGACGAGCTGCGCGCCAGCCTCGACGAGCGCGAGGCGATCGAGCTCTGCATGCTCGTGGGCCACTACGACATGCTTGCGACCGTGCTCAACACGCTCCGGATCCAGCCCGACCAGCCGCGCCGGGGCCCGCGGGCCCGTGGCTGACGTCCGCACCCAGCTGCCGCGCGGCCGCCACGGGCTCAGCCGCGAGGAGGTCGTCCGCTCGCAGCGCGACCGGATCCTGCTCGCGATGGCCGAGGCGATGGCGGAGAACGGCTACGTCGGGACCTCGGTCGCCCAGATCATCCGCCGCGCCGGGGTCTCGCGCGAGACCTTCTACGAGCAGTTCAGCTCCAAGGAGGACTGCTTCACGGGCGCCTACGCGCGCGCGGTCGAGCTGCTGCTGGGCCGGATCGGCGGTGCCGGCGTGCTGACGCCCCCGGCCGACGGCGCGCCCGAGCCGAGCCGCCGCCAGCGGGTCGACGCGCTGCTCCGGGCCTACCTCGACGCGCTCGCCTCGGAGCCGGCCTTCGCGCGGCTGTTCCTGATCGAGGTCTACGCGGTCGGCCGCGGCGCGATCGCCCGCCGGATCGAGCAGCAGGCGACCTTCGTCGAGCTGGTCGTCCAGGTCCTCGGGGCGCGGACGGCGGAGCAGCGGTTCGCCTGCGAGGCGCTGGTCGCGGCGATCAGCTCGATGGTCACGGCGCGGCTGGCGCTCGACGACCTCGACGGCCTGCGCGAGCTGCACGGCCCGCTGCTGGAGCTGCTCGACCGGCTCTCGCCGCTGTTCGACGACTGACGGCTGTCACGAACGGCCGCGCTCGTTCGTCGGAGGAGCGATGCCCGACCCCGACCCCCAGCGGCTCGACGCGCTGCGCCGGCACGCGTTCGCCGTCGCCTACCGGATGCTCGGCAGCGTCGCCGACGCCGACGACGTCGCCCAGGAGGCGCTGCTGCGGCTGACCCGCCAGCCCGCCGCGCCCGACAACCCCGTCGCCTGGCTGACGACCGTCGCCACCCGGCTGGCGATCGACCAGCTGCGGGCGGCCCAGGTCCGCCGCGAGCGCTACGTCGGTCCGTGGCTGCCCGACCCGATCCTGGAGGACCCCGGCCCCGGCCCGGCCGCCAGCGCCGAGCTGGCCGACTCGCTGTCGCAGGCGCTGCTGGTGGCGCTCGAGCGGCTGACCCCGGTCGAGCGGGCGGCGTTCCTGCTCCGCGAGGCGTTCGACTACGACTACGCGGCGATCGCCGGCGTCGTCGACCGCAGCGAGGAGCACGCCCGCCAGCTGGTCAGCCGTGCCCGCAAGCACCTGGCGGCGACCCGGCCCCGCTTCGATCCCGACGAGGCGGCGCGCGAGCGGCTGCTGGAGCGGTTCCTGGCCGCCGCCGACGACGGCGACCTGGCCGGGCTGGAGGCGCTGCTGGCCGACGACGCCGTGCTCTGGTCGGACGGCGGCGGCCGGGCGGTGGCGGCCCGCAAGCCGATCCTCGGTGCCGCCAAGGTCGCGCGGTTCATGGTCGGGACCGCCCGCAAGCGCCACGAGCTGGGCATCTTCGACCAGCAGCTGGTGCGCGTCAACGGCCAGCCGGGCCGGCTGCTGCGCGACCCCGCCGGCGCGGTCTGGGACGTGCTGGCGATCGACGTCGTCGACGGGCGGATCGCCGGCGTCCGGATCGTCCGCAACCCGCAGAAGCTGGCCCACCTCTGAGCGGGTGTCACGGACGGCGGCGGTCGCCCGTCGATGCTGCATGACCCACGAGATCACCCCCCGCCTGAACCTGGCCGACCACGCCGGCGGCCCGCTGGCCGCGATGGTCCGCGTCGAGGAGCGGATCCAGCTCGACCGCACCATCCGCGAGCTGGTCAAGGTCCGCGCCTCGCAGATCAACGGCTGCGCGTTCTGCCTCGACATGCACTGGACCGAGGCCCGCGCCGCCGGCGAGAGCGAGCTGCGGCTGGCGCAGCTGAACGCCTGGGGCGAGAGCCCGGTCTTCGACGACCGCGAGCGGGCCGCGCTGGCCCTGACCGAGGCGATGACCCACGTCTCCGCCACCCACGTCCCGGACGAGGTGTGGGCCGAGGCCGCCGCGCGGTTCTCGGAGCAGGAGCTGGCCCACCTGACCTTCGCGATCGGCGCGATCAACCTCTGGAACCGGGTCCAGGTGGCGACCCGCGCGCTGCCGGCCAGCGCGGCGGCGCCGGCCGCCGCGGCCTAGCGTCCGGCCCCCGCCCGCTGTGACGTTCCGGTCGCCGAACGACCGGAACGTCGCGGTCGGCGGCCGAACCGCGAGCCCCTCAGTTGACCGCCCGGTCGCGGTCGCCCCAGTAGGCCTTCCGCAGCGCCGGCTTGTCGTGCTTGCCGACGGCGGTCAGCGGGATCGCCTCGACCAGGTCGACCGACTTCGGGGCGACGACGGCGCCCTTCTTCTCCTTGACCCAGGCGATCAGCTCCTCCGGGGTCACGGCCGACGGGTCGTCGGGGACCACCACCGCCTTGACCGTCTCCCCCCACTTCTCGTCGGGGATCCCGATCACGCAGGCGTCGCGCACGTGCGGGTGCTGGAAGAGCGCCTGCTCGACCTCCTTCGGGTACACATTGAACCCGCCGGAGATGATCATGTCCTTCTTGCGGTCGACGATGTGGATGAAGCCGCGGGCGTCGCGCTTGGCGATGTCGCCGGTGTGCAGCCAGCCGTCGACCAGCGTCTCCGCCGTCTGCTCGGGCAGGTTGCGGTAGCCGAGCATCACGTGCGGGCCGCGGGCCACGATCTCGCCCGGCTCGTCGACCGGGCACTCGTTGCCCTCGCCGTCGACCACCCGCACGTCGGCGATCGTCACCGGCCGCCCGCACGAGCCGAGGATCGAGAGGTCGCCCGAGGCGATCGCGTCGGCGTGGTCGGCGCGGCTCAGCACGCAGAGCTGGTTCGGGGCTTCGGTCTGCCCGTAGAGCTGGGTGAAGACCGGGCCGAAGCGCTCGATCGCCTGCAGCAGCCGCTCGCGGCCCATCGGCGCCGCCCCGTAGACCACGGCCCGCAGGCTGGAGAGGTCGCGCTGCGCCAGGTCCGGCTGGTCGAGGATCACGTAGAGCATCGTCGGCACCAGCAGCGTCGCCGTCACCCGCTCCTGCTCGATCGCGTCGAGCAGCTGCTGCGGATCGAAGCCGCCGAGCACCAGGTTGGTGCCGCCGCGCATCCAGACCGGCACGCAGAACATGCCGCTGGCGTGGGTCAGCGGGGCGGCGTGGGCGAAGACCTCGCGCTCGCCGAGGCCCATCTCCAGCGCCTCGGAGAGGAACGCCGCCACCAGCGCCGACTGGGTGTGCTGGACGCCCTTCGGCCGGCCGGTGGTGCCGCCGGTGTAGAAGACCGCGGCCAGGTCGGTCGGGGCCGGCGGGTCGTCGAGCGGGGCGTCCTCCTGGGCCTCGACCAGCGCCGTCAGCTCGTGGCCGCCGTCGAGCGCCGAACCCGGCTCGGCGGCGATCAGGTGCTCGACCGCGCTGTCGGCGACGATCGTGGCGGCGCGGTCGCGGAAGCCGGCGTCGTGGACCAGCGCCCGCGCCCCCGAGTCGCGGACCACGTGGGCCAGGTCCTCCTCGGCCATCCGCGCGTTCAGCGGCACGATCGCCAGCCCCGACCAGAGCGTGGCGTAGAAGACCGACAGCAGCTCGACCCGGTCGCCGGAGAGCAGCGCCACCCGGTCGCCCCGCTCGAGGCCGAGCGCGCGGAGGGCGCGGCCGGCGCGGCGGACGCCGGCGCCCAGCTCGGCGTAGGTCACCCGGCGGTCGCCGTGGATCACCGCGATCCGGTCCGGATAGGCGCGCACGCTGCGCTCCAGCAGCTCGCCGACGGTCTGGTGCAGCAGCGCGTTGGTCTCCACGACCGCGACGCTACGGCGGCGACCGGGGCGGCGGGAATGGCGCGTTCGCTGCGCCGGGCGGGGGCCGCTTGACGGTTTCCGACAACGCCGCCGCTGACGGCGTCCGCGGTAGCCCATGGTCCCATCGCCGCCGCCCGCCCGTGGGTCGCGGTCCCACCCTCACGCGCGCGCGGGCGGCTTAGTGTCGCTGGCGGGGAACGTTCGCATCCGGACGGGGGCCCAGGAGGAGACGTGACCGCAGCACCGGCGACCGACAGCGCGACCGCGGAGATCCGCGACGCGGCCCAGCGACTCGACCTCGAGCAGGTGACGCGGGCCCTGACCGAGCGCGTGCTCGCCGACGCGTTCCCCGATCGCGCCGACGACGCCGCGTTCGCCGCGCTGGCCGAGCGCAGCGTCCGCGACCAGGTGCTGACGCTGCGGGCGATCCTGACCGGCGCGGTCCGGGTCCAGGACACCCGCCCGCGGCCGGGAGCGCTGGCCTTCGCCGGGGCGGTCGCCGAGCTGCGGCTGCCCGCGAGCCGCCTGGAGGGCGCCTACCGGGCCGGGCAGAACAGCTTCTGGTCGGCCTGGTTCCGGGTCGCGCGCGACCACGCCCAGCGCTCCGGACGGCCGCTCGACGACTACCTGGAGTGGCCCAGCACCCAGCTCTTCGCCTACATCAACCACACGCTGACGCCGGTCCTGGCCCAGCACGAGCGGGTCGCCACCGCCCGCCGCGCCGGCCGCGAGCACCTGCGCGACATCGTCCTCCGCGACCTGCTGGAGGGGCGGCTCGGGACGCCGGCCGAGTTCGAGCCGGTGCTCGGCTACCGGGTCGGCGGCAACCACCTGTTCCTGCTCCTGCGGACCGGCGGCGATGCCCGGCCCGACGCGCTGGCCGCCCGCCTGCGCGAGACGGTCTCCGCCGCCGACCTGCTGCTGCACCGCGACGGGCTCCACGACTGGGGCCTCTGGCTGGGTGCGCCGGAGCCGTTCCGCGCGCCGGCGATCGGGCGCCTGACGCGGGCGCTCGGCGGCGTCGGCCGGGCCGCGATCGGCGGCCCCGGGAGCGGCGTCGAGGGCTTCCGGAGGACCCGCGCCCAGGCGCTCCAGGCCGCCCGCGTGCAGGCCGCGCTCGGCGACGACGCGCCGGCGGTCGTCCACGAGGCCGACGTCCGACTCGAGGCGCTGCTGCTCGACGACCGCGAGCGCGCGGCCGCCTTCGTGGCCGCCGAGCTCGGCCCGCTGGCCGAGGAGGACGAGCGCGCCGAGCGGCTGCGGGAGACGCTGCTGGCGTGGTTGGCGAGCGGCTCGCACGTCTCCGCCGCGGCGACGCTCGGGGTCCACGAGCACACGGTCCGCAACCGGATCCGCGAGATCGAGGGGCTGCTGGCCGCCCCGGTCGCCGGCCGCCGGGCCGAGCTGCAGGTCGCGCTGCGGCTGCACCGCGTGCGCCGCGGATCCCGTTGAGGGGCGGGAGCACGATGACGGACGAGCGCACACCCGCAGCCGCCGACGAGCCCCACGACGAGGGGTTCCGGGCCCGTTTCTCGCTCGAGGTCTGTGCCGCCGGCACATCGCCCGCGGCGCCCGGTGGACGGTCGCCCCTTCCCATCCGCGAGCCGACGCGTTCTAATGCGCTGGTGGACCGCGTCCCCGACGGGGTCCGGGAGGGAGGAACGATGCAGACCAGCGCACGTGCGTCGCTCGAGATCGAGCTGGCCGCCACCGACGGCGTGCTCGCCGCGCCCGCGACCGCCGTGATCGTGCCCAATCCGGGCCGCGAGATCATCGCGGGGATGGTCGACGTGCACCCGAACCACGGGGTGCACATGGCGCTCAACGTCCACGACCGGATCCCCGAGCTGGGTGGTTTCACCGACCAGCGGTCGCTGTTCGCCGAGACCGAGGCCAGCTGCGCCGCGAACATCGAGCAGATCGTCCAGCTGCTGAACGCCGGCCGCCCGGCGACGTCGTTGATGGTGCCCGAGGCCGCGCGCGAGTACGCGATCGGGCTGGTCCACCGCCGGATCCCGCTGGCGGTGCTGCTGCGGGCCTACCGGGTCGGGCAGAACTTCCTCTGGTCGAGCGCGTCGCGCCACCTGCGCGAGGTCGCGCCCGAGGACGACGTGGTGCTGCCGACGCTCGAGGCGCTGGCCGGCTTCCTCTTCGAGTACGTCGACGTGATCTGCGACGAGCTGGTCGACGCCTACCACCAGGAGCGCGACCGCTGGGTGCGGACCGCGGCCGCCGTCCGCGCCGAGACCGCCCGCGAGCTGATCGACGGCGCCGCGCTCGACGAGCAGGTCGCCTCCAGCCGGCTCGGCTACTCGCTGCGCAACCACCACGTCGGCCTGGTGCTGTCGAGCGAGGGTGCTCTCGGCAGCGGCTCGGCCTACCGCTCGCTGGAGAAGGAGGCGACCGAGGCCGCGCTGGCGCTCGGCTGCCGCGAGCCGCTGCTGGTGCCGGCCGGCGCCTCGGTCCTGTGGGCGTGGTGCGGGACGATCCAGCCGCCGACCCCCGACGCGCTCAGCCGGCTGGAGCGGTTCCAGCCGCGCGAGGGCGTGCGGATCGCGATCGGCCGGCCGGCGTTCGGGATCGAGGGCTTCCGGGTCACCCACAGCGAGGCCCAGCACGCGGCGCGGCTGTGGACGCAGACCAGCGGCGCGACCGGGCGCACGATCTCCTACCGCTCGGTCGAGCTGGTCTCGCTGCTGGCCTCGGACGCCGACCGCGCCCGCCGCTTCGTGACCGGCGAGCTGGGGCCGCTGGCCGCCCGCGAGGACGGTGCCGCGCGGCTGCGCGAGACGCTGCTCTCGTTCCTCGCCCACGGCGGCAGCCACCTGCTGGCTGCCGAGGCGCTGCACCTGCACAAGAACACGGTCTACACCCGGGTGCGGCGGGCGGAGCAGATCCTCGGGACCCAGATCGCCCACCGCCGGGTCGAGCTGCAGACGGCGCTGATGCTGGCCGTGACGCTCGGCGACGAGGTGCTGTCGGACTGACCGCGGCGGTGGCGGCGTCAGTCGCCGTCGCCGTCCGGCTCGCGACCGCGGGTCAGCAGCCCGTCGACCTCGCGCGAGTAGGCGGCGCCGAGCACGAACAGGATCGCCCCGACCGCGAAGACGACGGCGACGGCGGTCTGGTCCTCGGTCCAGGCGAGGGCGGAGAAGGCGACCGCGAAGGCGGCGAGGAAGAACGGCCGCGCGTTCTCGATCAGGTTGGTGGTGTGGTGGGCGATCTCGTGGACGTCGGTCTCGCGCAGGGCCTGGGCGGTGGCGCTGGCCGCCTGGGTGACCCGATCGCCGACGGCCCGCGCGCCGCCGGCCGCCTTGTCCGCCAGCCGGCCGCTGGCGGTGGTGCCGGTGCCGGTGGAGCTGCCGTCGGAGGTGCCGGCGGCGGTCGGCGGGACGTCGGCCTCCCCCGCGTCGACGGGGCCGTCCGGGCGATCTTCGACGGCGTCGGCTTCGGGAGCGATCGCGGGGTCCGGCCCCCGGTCGGCCACGCGGGTCGGCTCGTCGTCGTCGGTCGTGGGGGGATCGCCGGCCATCGCCTGACCGTAGCGGGCCGCCCGGCGGCGCCGACCGGTGGTCTCGTGCGCCGTGACGACCCCGTAACCTGCCCGGAATGCCGCGCCTGCGACTGGTCCCGAGGTCCGCATGGGTCGCGCTGTTGCTCGTGCTGCTCGTGGGGGGCGGAATCCGGTTCGCGCAGGCCCGTGATCCGATCCCGGCCAAGGAGCTGTCGACCGACGCGCGGTCCTACAAGACCCTCGCGCAGCACCTGGCCCTGACCGGGAACTACTCCGGCACCAACGGCAAGGTGAAGGCGCTGCACTGGCCGCCGGCGACGCCGCACGTGTTCGCGCTGGCCTACAAGCTGCAGCCGGGCAAGCACCCGGCGGGGCGCGAGGACACGCGGGTCTTGAACTACGCGCAGTGGGCGATCTCGACCACGACGATCCTGGTGCTGTTCGTGCTCGGGTGGGTGCTGGCAGGGCCATGGACGGGGGTGATCGCGGCGGCGTTCCTCGCCCTCTACCCCCCCGCGTTCTGGGGACCGAGCAACCTGCTCTCCGAACCCCTCGGGGCGCTGATGGTCACCTCGGCCTTCACCGCGGTCGCGCTGGCCTGGCGCACGCGGATCCTCGCCTGGTGGGGCACCGCGGGGGCGCTCTTCGGTGGCGTGTTGTTGACCCGCACCGACCTGCTGTTCGTGCCGGCGCTGGTGGCCGTGCTGGGACTGGTCGTGCTCGGCAACACCGTCTCGTGGCGGCGGGGCCTGATGGCCAGCGGGGCGTTGTTGGCGTGCTGCGCGATCGTGGTGCTGCCGTGGACGATCCAGGCCTCCGACACCGCGGGCAAGCTGACGCCGGTGACCAGCGGCGGCGGCTCGGCGTTCTTCGTCGGCACCTACCTGCCCGGCAACGGCTCGACGTACGACATGAAGTACGCGATGCTCGACCAGATCCGCGCCCGCCACCCCGCGTTCAAGGACCGCAACTACAAGCAGATCCCGGCCGCGGTCGTGCTCGACGACGTCGCTCAACGCCACCCCCACCTCGACCGCGACGCCGCGCTGATGAAGGAGGCCAAGAAGAACCTCCGCGACGCCGTCCTCCACCACCCCGTCGAGCTGGCCGGAATGTTCTCCTTCAAGATCGGGAAGATGTGGTTCCGCGCCACGCTGGGCGGATCGAGCACCCCGATGCCGCTGCTGCGGATCTACCACGTGATCCTGATCCTGGCCGCCTTCTTCGGCCTCCTCTACGCCCTGCTACGCCGCCGCGACCCCGCAATCGGCGCGATCCTGATCGGCATCGCCACCGCCACCGGCGTCCACATGATCGCCGTCGCCCACGGCCGCTACAACCTGCCCCTGATGCCAATCCTGATCGCCGCCGGCGCCGCGGGCTGGACCCTGATGGTGCGCGACTGGCGGCAGCGGCGAAGGGCACGCGCGGCAGGCGGGGCGGCCGGTCCCGCGACCGCCTAGGGCTGGCGCACCGCGGGCCGTGAGGAGGCCGCGCCCCACGACGCGAAACGGCGCGCCGCCCCTCGAGGGACGACGCGCCGCATCAGGAGGCACCGACCGGAATCGAACCGGTGTACACGGCTTTGCAGGCCGCTGCGTAGCCACTCCGCCACGGTGCCCCGGGCTGTGCAGGGTAGCGCGCCGAGCGGCGTTCCCGCCCCCACGCCGGCCCCCCGCGACCCGCGCCGCGCACCCCCGCGTCCGGTGCTACTCTTCCGGCTCGCTTTGCGCGATTAGCTCAGTTGGTTAGAGCGCACGCTTGACATGCGTGAGGTCACAAGTTCGAGTCTTGTATCGCGCACCTCTGGAAAGGCCCCGCATCGCGGGGCCTTTCTGCGTTCTGGGGTGATGCGGGGCGCGAGCGCCTACGCGCCAGGGATGGGGTTCGTGGCCCGTTCGTGGCCCAATCACGCCCTGGCCCGGCCGCGTTCGGGCCATACCTAGACGCCCGAGCCATACTTTTCGAACGTGAGCACGGCCAAGGTCTACAGCAAGGGTCAGGTCACGATTCCGAAAGCGGTTCGCGAGGCGGCCGGGATCGACATCGGCGATCGCGTCGTCATCGAGGCGCGCGGCGACGAGGTCGTGCTGCATCGCGCGCGCGGCGTCCTGGAGTTCCAGCCGCCGCAAGCGGCGGCCCCCGCGGCGCGCCCGTGGCCCGAGGTGCGACAGGCGGCTCGTGAGGATCGCGCGGCGCGGCGAACCGCCGAGCCGTCGTGATCGTCGGCACGAACGTCCTGCTGCGGATCCTCGACGGCGGCACCGGCGAGCACGCAACGGCGGCCCGGGCGCGGGTGCAGGCGGCGCGCGAGACGGGCGAGACGCTTCGCGTGTTCGCCGCGACGGTCCTGGAGGTGGCGTTCGTCCTGGAGAGCGCCCGGACCGGCTACGGCTGGAGCCGCGATGCGGTCGCCGCAGCGGTGCGCGCCGTCGCCGACGAACCGGCGTTCGAAGTCGAGCACGGCGACGCCCTGCGGTTCGCGGCGGCGTCTTACCGCGACCGCAAGGTCGACCTGCACGACTGCTACCTCGACGCGCTCGCGAACCAGCTCGGAACGCGCGTGCTGTCGTTCGACGACGACCTACGGAAGCTGGGCAGCGGCGAGCGGCCGTAGGCCCGCGGCGACGACTGATCGCCGGGCCGGCTTCCTCTGCCGGACGGACCTACATCTCGATCTTCCTCCGCGCCAACCAATTCGCCGTGAAGTGGGTGATGAGCCAGGTCGGCCAGGCCGGCTCGCGGATGACGATGGATGTCTACGCCCAGCTGGAACAGCTAGTCGACCGGTCGCACGGGGAGAACTTCGACCGGTTGTTGGGGCGGCGGCATAGGCGTCTTGGTCCTATCGGTAGCGATCAACGCCACCGAGCGCCCTCGCGGCTGCAGAGCTGTCACGCCGCTACCGATCTCTCTTGTCCTCCCAAGAGACACCGCGTCGCGCCGCTCCGACCAGCTGCCCGAACTCTTCGCACCACCTCCGATGCGCAAGGTGCTCGTCCCCGGTACGGAACTCGTGACCGAACCGAGGATCCGCTGGACGACGACCAAGAGAATCGATCCCCTCGATGCGACCATCGGCATAGGCAATGGCGAACTGGGCCCCGGGCGTCAGCGAGCGTGGATCCGGCATGAGCAGGTGCTCGTCACCGACAGCTCTCCACGTCATTCGCGCATTGCGTTCTGGATAGAGCCATTCCTCGTGGACGGCGGCGATGTGCCTGTAGGCGCGCTTCTTGATGATCCAATTGATCATGAGCACTTCACGCTCGGCAAGGTCTCGACGGGTCTGCACATCGTGGAAGTTGAAGAGCGTGCTACGGAACAGCTCAGGATTGGGGCGGGTGGCCAACGGCGAACGATGCGGACTACATGCCCATGCTTGGTTGGTCAAGATCAAGAGCCTTTCACTGGACAGTGGGAAGATCGTGTGGGTTCCCTGAAGACGTATGTCCGGCTCATTCGGGCCCTTGGACCAGAGTGGATTCCCTGGGGCGCACGCTTGGTTGTAGACCGTGACCGGGTGGTCGGAGATGATGAACTTCGTCGACGACGCAGAAGCATCTGCGATCTGCCAGACAGACTCGGCCCAGATCGCGCCGTAGAGCGAACGGAGTTCGGGCATGCGGGCGAGAACGTCCTTACGATCCGACGTTCGGACCTGCGTGGCAAGCCAGTCAAGGCCCTTCGGGGTCCGCAGCTTCTGTGTGCTCATGTACATCATCAGGTCCGTGAGCGCGGAACCGCTCACCCGATCATGATCGAACCGATCGAAGAACGCGACGGCATCTTTCCCGCGTCGGTCGATCTCACCGAAGAAGACCCGTTCGAGTTCACGGGACTCCACACCGGCGACACGCGTCGTGTAGAGGTCGTCGATCGCGAAGCACCTCCGAGTTCCCGTTCGACGAAGTGCCTTGCGTTGCCGCCGGACGCCCCTGCCGTCGCGAAAGAACTCTGGCTTTAGATCGAGCAGATATAGCTCGCGGTCAGCCTGATCTTCTGGCAAGAAGCGCCGCTGATACCACTGTGGAACGAAGTGGTTGCTTGTGTATTCCGCCGACATAGTTGTGACGAGCGCGCGTATGGTCTGTCGACCGCGGGCGAAGGGGCAGGCGGGCACGCGTTCCGGGTCACCAAGCCCGATTCGCTCGACCCGTTCTCGGCCACCTGGCTGGCGGCCGACATTGGGGACGAGTCCGGGAGTCGCTCAGCTACAAGCACTTTGAGCCGACCACCGGCCACCGGCGTCTTGCCACCAGTTCTCGAAACGAGTCCGCGCCGCAACCGCGTCGCTCCCGGGAAGCTCGGCGACTGTGAAGACCCGATTTGGGTCGTTCGGAACTGGCCCGACGAACGCGTTCACTGACGGACCAACATGGAGCGCGGTTTCACCGCAGATCCAGAAGCGATCGTGCGACGAGGAGTTGATAGGGAACCATCGGACCTCGACGCCCTCGGGGAGTGGCGGACGCCGGCGCTTCTTTTGGATTCGGTCCCGTGAGGGGTCCTTGCCTATAGCCCGAACAGATCGTCCGAGCGCGCCAAGATACTCGACCACAGCCTCGATACCTCCGAGCTTAGGTTGGTCCCAGGCTATATAGGGATCGATGATGAGCAGTTCACCATTGCGGCACGAGAGACGCCAGCGTAGGTACTCCCGGAACGAGGATGCGCCCGACGAGCGCCAACGAGTCATCTCGGATGAGGCTGCGACATGCCTTGAGATTGCGGTGCGAATCGCCGCATCCTGCTCGGCATGTGTTGATCTGATGTCGTCTCCAATTATCGATGTCGTTCCAGGATCATGTGGATCATCAAGGTGGGCAATCGTGAGATGAACGCTTTCCACGCGAGTGCTGACCGGACGCTCGTCGAGCATTCGTCCGCCGGGCGCACGCAGAGATACGCCGAAGTCGACGTGTCGTACGCTTTTCGCAAGTCGAGCTCTAAACACCCGCTCGCGCGGACCGCGATGACGCAGATCTTCGCTAGGGACCTCATCTGGAGGAAGACTCGCGAGCGGCACTTCGATCTCCGGGAGGCGAAGCCCTTCGACCGCGTGCTCCAACGTGAGGGAGCAGCCCAAGAGATCAATAGCGTCGGGATCCCAACCGAGAGCCACGTGGATCGAATCGCGGTCGTCGCCGGGCATCAGATCCACGATCCATGCATCGCCTTTGACGCGTCCTACCGCTAGGCATGGCGGCGGAGGACCAAGCGACGGAAACCATGTGATCCCGAGAAGCTCGTAGGGCCAGAAAGTCAAGCTCCGTTGCTTCCACAGGCGGACACGGTCCCGCCCTCGCGGCACCTGGGGCGGGAGACACAGGTCCCACGAGACTCGTGCGTCACCGTCCACCACGGGCATCGGGGTTGAGACATTCAATGAGGCAATGACGACCTCCGTCGGGCACTCGATTCCATCCACCACATGATGCGCGGCATGTTCGCCTTCGGTGGCCAGAAACACGGTCGGTCCGAATTCACCGATCGCAGCGACGTATCTCTCAAGTTGAATGTCGATCGCGCCGGCCGCAAGGTCCGCAAGCACGGCTTCCCACGCCGACTCCGCAATCGGAAGTCGGATTGCGCGAATCCCGGGAGTCGGTTCTATGACGAATCGTGGTCCAGGGTCCAGTAGTTCTTCGTGGCGCGAGCCGCGATTCGAAGGGCGCTGTTGCCGCCAGCGGCGCCAACTCGTTGTGGCGATTTCGGCCGGCACGGTCAGCAATGACGCTGCAGCAAGATGCCAGAGTCCGCCCGATCGGACCGCGATTGCTGAAAGGACTGCCGATTCCGAAGCAGATGGCCGGAGGTGGGCGGGCACCGAAAGCACATACCGAGTCTGCCCCGTGCGGCGGACGAGTGCCGTTTGGGACATCGCATCTCGCAGCGCCATGACGTGCTCGTCGGGCGGTCTGGCGGTTCTCTGGGACACCGAAGCGCGCTGTCGACTTGCCCCGGTGCGTCAGCCCGCGTTAAGGCCACGACCACCCGCCCCATGGCCTTCCGCGTTCTGGGGTCGTGTGGGAGCGAGCGCCTACGCGCCAAGGATGGGGTTCGTGGCCCGCTCGTGGCCCAATCGGCCTGCGTACGCCGCCTGCGGCTCGGCAGGGGGCCCGCGAAGGCCGAATGGCAGGGACGATCGCCCACGCCAGGCGAAGTAGGAATCGAAGGTATTACTCGCTACGCTGCGACTATGCGCGTCACGAGCAAGGGGCAGGTCACGATCCCGCAGCACGTTCGGCGTCGACTCGGGATCGAGCCGGGCAGCGAGGTCGAGTTCGAGTTGGACGCGGACGGCGCCCGTCTGGTGCGACGCGCGAGCGATGACGGCCAGGCGCTGGTCGAGCGGATGCGCGGTCGCGCGTCGACGCGGATGAGTACCGACGAGATCATGGCGCTGACCCGCGGGGAGGGCTGAGGGTGGCCCGCGGGACCGTCGTCGACGCGAACGTCTTGCTGGACCTGTTCACCGACGATCCGCACTGGGGCGAGTGGTCCGCCGGGCAACTCGCGCTGGCGTTCGACGCTGGCCCGGTCGTGATCAACCCGCTGATCTACGCGGAACTGTCGGTCGGCTTCGACCGAGTCGAGGACCTTGAGGACGCTCTCCCGGACCGGATCCAGCGCGAGGACCTTCCGTGGGATGCGGGCTTCCTGGCCGGGCGGTGCGTCCTCCGCTACCGCCGCGGCGGCGGTGCGAAGCGCTCGCCGCTCCCGGACTTCTACATCGCCGCGCACGCAGCGGTCACCGGGCGTGTCCTGCTCACGCGGGACCGGTCGCGCCACCTGGACCTGCTGCCGCAACTGCACGTGATCGCTCCCGAATAGCGGAGACGGCAGCTTCGGCCGCAGCGCGCCGCGCGCCGTCGATCCCCGGCCCCTTGGCTTCCGATTCCTGGCCCAAACCACCGCGCTGACCCCGAGACCACCTCTAGTCGCGTACGTCTATTGGCTGTACGCTAGGTCCATGGCTGATCTGAAGGACACCCGCTGGACGTTGCGCGTGACCGAGCCGGCCGACCAGGTGGTGCGGGCTGCGGCACTGACCGCGCACCGCAACCTGACCGACTTCGTCGTCGGTGCCGCGGTCGACGAGGCGGAGCGCGTGCTCGCCGATCGCACCCGGTTCGTGCTCGACGAGCCAACGTGGTCGGCGTTCGTGGACTTGCTCGATCGCCCTGCTCGCGAGCCCGACGGCCTCCGCGAGCTGCTGACGACCGACAGCGTCTTCGACTGATCGCGTGGGCTACGCCCGTCCCCGGCCGCTGGCCACGCACGACGACCTGGCCGCGTTCGCGTGCGGCGAGCCGGCGCTGGACGGCTGGCTCGCGCGTCATGCGCGCTCCAGCCACGCCAGCGGCGGGGCGCGGGTGTTCGTCACCACCCACTCCGACGAGCCGTCGCGGGTGGTCGGCTACTACGCGCTGGCCGCCGCATCGATCGAAGCGACCGACGCGACCGCCCGCGTCTTGAAGGGGCAGCCGCGGGAGCGCGCGGTGCCGGCGGTGCTGCTTGCCCGTCTGGCGGTGGACGGCGACCATCAGGGGCAGCGCGTCGGCCGCTCGCTGCTGCGCGACGCGATGCTGCGTGTGGTCGGAGCCAGCGACCCGATCGGGATCCGTGTGCTGCTTGTGCACGCCAAGCACGAACGAGCTCGGGCCTGGTATCAGCGCTATGGCTTCGAGCCCTCACCCACCGATCCCCTGCACCTGCTGCTGCTCCTGAAGGACCTCAAGCGGGTCCTCGCGAGCGATCTGCCGTGAGTCCTGTGCCGAGCTGCTCGGCTCGGGGCTGCCAAGGACGACGGCTTCGCGACGTCATCGTGCTGCGGATCGACCATCGGCGCGACGTGTACCGCCCGCTCTGAGGTCCTGCATCACGCTCCCCGCTCCCGACCGACCGATGACTTTCCCCCACCCCGCCGGTCTCTACCCCCAGATGCCGATCGACCGGAGAATGGCGCTGTGCGGAAACTGACCTTCGCGATGAACGTGAGCCTGGACGGATACACCGCTGCGCCCGGCGACGACCTCGGCTGGAGCACGCCGGACGACGAGCTGTTCCAGTGGTGGTCCGACCGGGTGGCCGCGACGGAGCTCGCCCTCTACGGACGCCGGCTGTGGGAGACGATGAACGGCCACTGGCCGACCGCCGACCAGCAGCCGGGCGTCACGCCGGCGGAGGTCGAGTACGCCCACCGCTGGCGGGCGATGCCGAAGGTGGTCTTCTCCTCGACCATCACCTCGGTCGACGGCAACGCTCGCCAGGTCAGCGGCGACGCCGTCACCGAGATCGCGCGGCTCAAGGCGGAGGACGGCGGCCCGATCGACATCGCCGGGGCTACCCTCGCCGCCACCGCCATGCGGGCCGGGCTGATCGACGAGTACGTGGTCGTCGCCCATCCGGTCCTGGTCGGCGGCGGCACGCCGTTCTTCACCGCCCTCGACCGCTGGGTCCCGCTGGCCCTGGCCGAGACCCGCACCTTCCCCAGCGGCGTGGTCCTGACCCGCTACGAAGCGGTCACCGGGGCCGGATCACCGTCGTGACCCGGCCCCGGCGGGGGGCCGTCCCGGCACGTGGGTCAGCGTGCGGGGGCGACCGCGGCCCGGGGGGTGGTCCGGACCGCGCGGACGGCGATCGAGAGCGGATGTCGCCCCTCTCGTGGTGGTCGGTCGCCGTCCACGTTGGTCGGACGTTCCGCGGCCCCCGGCGCGGGGGCGGGTCCGTCCGCAAGTCGTCGCCGTCCCGGGTGGACCGCCGGCACCGCAGCGGTCCACACCGGGACGAGCGCTCACCCGGTCCGACCGGGTGCGCGCCGCTCAGCGGCTCCCCCGCCGGCCGCACGGCGCGGTACTGGTTCGGCTCGCCCGTGGAGGACCGAGCCCGGCGCCCACCGGGTCGTGCGCGCGGACGCCGGCAAGGGCATGGCACGCACCCGTCGTCGACGGTCGCCATCCCGTGGTCGGTCTCACCTGGCCCTCCGCATCGTCGGTCGCTCCGGGCGGAACCGACGGCGGTCCCACCACCGATCGAGGCTAGGCCACGTCGGGGATCTCGTCAGCCCGTCGGCGACGATTCACCTGGGTGAAACTCGTCAGGCGCCGTCGAGGCGGCCGTAGAAGACCCGCCAGGCGACCTGGGTCAGGGCCTTCGCCAGCCGCTCGTCACCGCAGCCGTCGTCGACCCGGACGTGCTGGGTGATGTTGCGCTCGACCGACCAGGCGACCGCATTGGCGACCGCCTCGGCGTCGATCGCGGGATCGACCAGGCCGATCGTCTGCTCGTTGCGCAGCCGCTGCTCGAGCGCCGAGCCGAAGCCGCCGATCCGGGCCCGCCAGTACTCGTCGGCGGCCGGTTCGTAGCCGGCGACCTCGGCCAGCGCCTGGAGCGCCGGGGCGTGGGCGCGGTACTGGGCGACGATCAGGGCCATCGTCCGCTCGAGACCGGCGACGCCCGCCTCGTTGCTCTGGACCCAGCGGTCGGCCTCGTCGAAGATCGCCTCGCTGGCGCTCTCGGCCAGCCGGATCAGCAGGTCGATCTTGTCGCGGAAGTGGACGTAGAACGTCGACCGCGCGATCCCCGCCTCCTCGGCGATCCGCAGCACCCCCAGCTCGGTGTAGCTGGCGCCCTCGTTCAGCAGCCGCTCGACGGCGGCGAACACCTGCTCCTCGACGGCGTCGCGGCGCTCGCGGGCGACGGACGGGCGGCGGGTGATCGACGGCACGGAACGACCCTACCCGGAGCGCGGGCGGAGCGCGCCCGCGGCCCTGAGGCGGCGTCGCACGCGGCCGGGCGCAGCGTCAGCGGCCGCCGACCCTCGCACCACCGCCCCCGCCTCAGCAACCCTCGTCGACGACCGCCGCCGCACCCTCGGTGCAGTCGACGACGTGGCCGGCGGTCGCCCGTTGGAGCAGCCGGTAGAGCGTCTGCCGCTCCTCGCCGTCGAGCGCGCCGAGGACCTCGCCCTCGACGCCGGCCAGCGCCCGCTCGGCCCGGTCCAGCCGCTCGCGACCGGCGGCGGTCAGGGCGACGATGTGGCGGCGGCGGTCCTCGGTCGAGCGGGTGCGGGCGACCAGGCCCTCCTGCTCCAGCTCGTTGAGCAGGCCCACCAGGTTGGTGCGGTCGATCTGGAGCGCCGCGGCCAGCGCCTGCTGGGTGCCCTCGCCGTGGTCCCGCAGCACCGTCAGCGTCACCAGGTGCCGCGGCCGCAGCCCGAGCGGCGCCAGCGCCGACTCGGCACGCAGGCGCATCCGCCGCGCCAGGTGGTCGAGCAGCGCGGCGGAGCCGTGGACGCCGGGGTCGGTGGAGGGCACGGAGGCGATCAGCCGAGTCTAGATCAGCCCTCCCCCGGCCCTGCCGCGCAGGGGCATAAAAGTGACCTGCTACAACTCGTTTGCGTTTCACCAACGATCAGTGGAGAGCAACGAATGTCGTCCCACCTGCTGCACATCGACTCGAGCATCCAGGGCGAGCGGTCGGTCAGCCGCGCGCTGACCGCCCGCGCCGCCGCCCGCTGGCGGGCCGCCCATCCCGACGGCACCGTCGTCCACCGCGACCTCGGCGCCGACCCGGTCCCCCACCTCGACGCCGCCGGCGGCACCGCCCGGATGCTGCCGCCCGACCAGCACAGCCCCGCCCAGGCCGCCTCGTTCGCGCGCTCGCGGGAGCTGATCGGCGAGATCGAGCGGGCGACGACCGTCCTGCTCGGGCTGCCGCTCTACAACTTCGGCGCCCCCAGCAGCGTCAAGGCCTGGGTCGACCACCTGATCGCCCCCGGCCTCTCGATCGATCCCGAGACCGGCGCCGGGCTGCTCGGCGGCCGCGAGTTCCTGGTCGTCGCCTCGCGTGGGGGCGGCTACGACCCCGGCACCCCGCGCCACGGCTGGGACCACGCCGAGGCCTGGCTGCCCCACGGCGTCAGCCTGACCGGGCTCGAGCCGCGCTTCATCACCGCCTCGCTGACCCTCGCCGACGTCAACCCGCAGATGGCCGACCTGCGCGGCCTGGCCGCCGACAGCCTGGCCGCCGCCGAGCGCGAGATCGACGGCCTCTGGACGCCGGTCGCCGCCTGACCCGCGACGGGGCGGCGACCACCCGCCGCCCCACCGCTGGCGCTCGAACCTACTCGTCGGTAGGCTAGGCCGCGACAACCCCGCTTCGACCGGAGAGAGGGCCGCGAACATGGCCATCGAGCACGTTGACGTCCTGATCGTCGGGGCCGGCCTCTCGGGCGTCGGCGCCGCCTGCCACCTGCGCGAGCGCTGTCCCGACAAGCGGATCGCGATCCTCGAGGGCCGCGACGCGATCGGCGGCACCTGGGACCTCTTCCGCTACCCCGGGATCCGCTCGGACTCCGACATGTTCACCCTCGGCTACGACTTCAAGCCGTGGACGGCCGCGAAGTCGATCGCCGACGGGCCCGACATCCTCGCCTACGTCCGCGAGACCGCCCGCGAGCACGGCGTCGACCAGCTCGTCCGCTTCGGCCACCGGGTCGTCTCCGCCGCCTGGTCGAGCGCCGAGAGCCGCTGGACGGTCGAGGCGATCCACGACGGCGTCCCGGTCCGGATCAGCTGCGACTTCCTCTTCAGCTGCAGCGGCTACTACCGCTACGACGAGGGCTACACCCCCGACTTCGCCGGCACCGAGCGGTTCGGCGGCCGGATCATCCACCCCCAGCACTGGCCCGAGGACCTCGACCACGAGGGCCAGCGGATCGTGGTGATCGGCAGCGGCGCGACCGCGGTCACCCTGGTCCCCGCGCTGGCCGAGCGCGCCGCCCACGTGACGATGCTGCAGCGCTCGCCGACCTACGTGATCTCGCTGCCCGGCCGCGACCCGATCGCCAACCTGGCCCGGCGGGTGCTGCCGGAGAAGCTGGCCTACGCCGCCACCCGCTGGAAGAACGTGCTGCTGACGACGGCCAGCTTCCAGCTCAGCCGCCGCCGGCCGCAGCTGATGCGGCGGCTGATCCGCGCCGGCGTCGCCCGCCAGCTGCCGAAGGACTACCCGGTCGACGTCCACTTCAAGCCCAAGTACGACCCCTGGGACGAGCGGCTCTGCGTGGTCCCCGACGGCGACCTCTTCCGGGCCCTGCGCGGCGGAAAGGCGTCGGTCGTCACCGACCGGATCGAGACCTTCACCGAGCGCGGCCTGCGGCTGGAGTCGGGCGAGGAGCTGGAGGCCGACGTGATCGTCACCGCCACCGGCCTCAACCTGGTGGCGATCGGCGGCGTCCAGCTGACCGTCGACGGCCGCGAGATCAAGCTCTCCGACACCATGGGCTACAAGGGCATGATGCTGAGCGACGTGCCCAACCTGGCGATCGCGATCGGCTACACGAACGCCTCGTGGACGCTCAAGTGCGATCTGACCTGCGCCTACGTCTGCCGGCTGCTGAACCACATGGACGAGCACGGGTACCGGGTCTGCGTGCCGCGCAACCGCGACCCCTCGGTCGAGCCGGTGCCGTTCATCGACCTCGCCTCCGGCTACGTCCAGCGGTCGGTCGACGCGTTCCCGCGCCAGGGCTCGAAGGCGCCGTGGCGGCTGCACCAGAACTACCCCCGCGACATCGCCGCGCTCCGTTACGGGGCGCTCGACGACGGGGTCCTGGAGTTCGCCGCCGCGCTCCCCGCCCCCGCCGCGACCACGGCGACCGACGCGCCCGCGCCGGTCGCCGCCGACTAGCCCCCGCTACAGCGGGGGCCGGCGGTCGGCCCAGGGCCGGGCCTGCTCCAGCTGCCCGGCCACCCGCAGCAGCAGCCCCTCGCCGCCCGGGGCCGCCACCAGCTGGACCCCGAGCGGCACCCCGTCGGCGGTCCAGTGGAGCGGGATCGACGCCGCCGGCCGCCCAGTCAGGTTGGCCAGCTGGGTGTAGGGCACCCAGCCGAGGTTCTGCTCGATCATCCGGTCGACCAGGCCGACGTGGCGCAGGACGCGGCCGGTGCGGGTCCGCAGCACGCCGTCGGCCAGCAGCTGGACCGGCGCCGGCAGGTCGAACTGGCCGATCCGCGGCGGCGGCGTGGCCAGGGTCGGGGTCAGCAGCAGGTCGTGCTCGGCGTGGAACGCGGCCAGCCGCCGGACGTGCAGCTGCCGCCGCTCGAGCGCGCCGCAGAAGTCGACGCCGCTGGTCGCCCGCCCGAGCGCGGCCATGATCAGGGTGTCGCGCTCGAAGCCGGCGTCGCCGCAGCCGGTCCGGCGCTTGATCTCGTCGACCTGCCAGGCCAGGTGGACGAACCAGGCGGTCAGGAAGTCCTTGGCCAGCGCCGCGTCGTCGTAGGGCGCCTCGGCCAGCTCGACGATCTCGTGGCCCAGCTCGTCGAGCGCCGTGGTCGCGGCGGCCACGGCGGCGTAGGCCTCGCGGTCCGGGTCGGGGGTGATCGCGCTCGGCACCCGCACGCCGATCCGCAGCCGCCCGGGATCGCGGCCGACCTCGGCCAGCAGCGGCCCGGCCGGACGCGGCGGGTCGTAGGGCGACTCCGGCGTCCCGCCCGCCAGCAGGTCGAGCATCGCCGCGCTGTCGCGGACGCTGCGCGAGACCACCCCGTGGGTGGCCGAGCCGTGCAGCCCCTCGCCGACCAGCGGCCCCGACGGCACCAGGCCGCGGCCGGCCTTGAGCCCGAAGAGGCCGCAGGCGCCGGCCGGGATCCGGATCGAGCCGCCGCCGTCGCTGGCCCCGGCGACCGGGACGATCCCCGCCGCGACCGCCGCGGCGGCGCCGCCCGACGAGCCGCCGGGCGTGCGGTCCGTGTCCCAGGGGTTGCGCGCCGGCCCGAACAGCTCCGGCTCGGTGATCCCCTTGGCCCCGAACTCGGGGGTGTTGGTCTTGCCGAAGATCACGAGCCCGGCGTCGAGCCAGCGCTGGACGACGGTCGCGTGCTCGGCGGCCGGGATCGCGGCCAGCGAGCGCGAGCCGCCGCTGGTCGGCACGCCCGCGTAGTCCTGGCCGAGATCCTTGATCAGGAACGGGACGCCGGCGAACGGTCCCTCGAGGCCGGCGTCCGGAGCGGCGCGGGCGTCGGCCTGGCCGTCGAGGTCGGCGACGATCGCGTTGATCCGCGGACCGACCGCGGCCGCCCGGGCGCGCGCGGCGTCGAGCAGCTCGCGGGCCGTCACCTGCCCGTCGGCGACCAGCCCGGCGAGGGCGAGTCCGTCGTGGCGCTGGTACTCGTCGTCCTGCATCAGTCCTCCGTTCGGCCGGCCCGGCGGACCCTACCCGCGGTCGCGGCGGCGCTCAGCGGTCGGGGTCCTGCGGGGTCGCGAAGGCGCCGTCGATCAGCTCGATCCGGTAGCCGTCGGGATCCTGGACGAAGGCGATCAGCGGCAGGTCCTCGCGCCCGCCGGGACGGTAGGGCGGCTTCTCCGGGGCGACCCCGACCCGGGCCTGGAGGTCGGCCAGCGTCTGGGCCAGGTCGTCGACGGCCAGCGCCAGGTGGTTGTAGCCCTCGCCCAGCGCGTAGGGCTGCTCGCGGCCGTCGTTGACCGTCAGCTCCAGCCGGTCGCCGTCGCCCGGCAGCCCCAGGTACACGTTGTAGGCGCTGTCGAAGTTCAGCCGCCCGCGGCGCTCGAAGCCGAGCGCCTCGTAGAAACGCAGCGAGGCGTCGATGTCGCGGACGCGGACGCAGGTGTGGATCAGGTGCGAGGCCATCCGGTCACGGTAGCGACCGCCGATCAGCCGTCGGCGTAGGCGCCGAGCGACCCGTCGACGCTCCAGACGCTGCTCGGCCGCGGCGTGTCGACGCGGTAGTCGGTGTGGTGGGCCTCGAAGATCCGGGCCCCGAGCGCGCGGGCGGCGGCGAGCGGGTCCGCGGGATCCGCCGCGACCTCGCCGCGGCGGTTGCCGACCCCGTGGACGACGCCGACGAACTGGTGGTGCAGGTAGCGCGACAGCTCCTGCAGCTGGGCGACGATCCCGAGCGCGATCCCGGGGTACTGCTCCTCCGAGGCCAGCAGCAGCGCGCTGCGCTTGTCGCGCAGCTCGGCGATCACCCGCTCGCCGTCGGGCGCGCTGCCCGAGGTGTGGCAGACCATCCGGTCGAAGAAGTTCTTCAGCACCGCCGCCGTCCCGTACCAGTAGATCGGCGTCGCGTAGACGATCGCGTCGGCCCGCGCGACCGGCCCCCGCAGCAGCGCCGCGTAGCCGTCCTCGATCGCGCAGCGGCCGTCGGGTCGGCGGCAGCGACGGCAGTCGCGCAGGAACCCGCCGTCCATGGTGCCGTTGAGGTCGACCAGCTCGCCCTCGTGCCCGGCACCGCGGGCCCCGTCGAGGAGGGCGTCGGCCAGCAGCCGCGAGTTGCCGTCGACGCGGGGGCTGGCGGAGAGGACGAGCACGCGCATACCGGTCATGATAGCGACCGATACAGTCGTTTCAATGACCGACGGAGGCCGCCGCCACCTGCGAGGATCGCGTCCGTGAACGAGCAGGCCGTGATCGACTCGCTGGCCCGGACGGTGCGGGCCGCCCGCCGCCAGCACGGCTGGTCGCAGGACCAGCTCAGCGGCCGCGCCGGGGTCAGCAAGGGCGCGCTGGTGGCGATCGAGAACGGGACCACCAACCCCAGCCTCTCGACCCTCTGCCGGATCTCCGACGCGCTCCAGCTGCCGATCAGCGCGATGCTCGAGCAGCAGCCCGACGGCGGCGTCCGGATCGTCGACCCGGACGAGCTGACCCCGCTCTGGCGCGGCCCCAACGGCGGCACCGCGGCGCTGGTGCTGGTGACCGGCGGCCCGGCCCCGGTCGAGCTGTGGCGCTGGCGGCTGGCGCCCGGCGAGGGCTACGACAACGTCCCCTACCCCGAGCCGGTCGGCAAGACCCTGACCGTCACCGCCGGCGCCCTGACCCTGACCGTCGACGGCCGCGAGCAGACCGTCCGCGAGGGCGCCACCGCAGCCTTCAGCGGCGCCGCCGAGCACCGCTACGGCGGCGGCCCCGACGGCGCCTCGCTGCTGGTCACCACCCACCTGCCGCTCGGCGGCGGGCGCTGACCGGCCCCGCTCAGCGCCCGACCGTCGCCGCCACCGGCCCGGTCGCGGGATCGGCCGCGGCGATCTCGTCGGGCAGGTCGCCGGCCGGCAGCGACTGCCAGCCGAAGCCGCGGCGGGCGTGGCGCAGGCGGTAGGTCACCCGGCCGTGGGCGTTCATCCCGTGCCAGGCGATCCCCTTGGTGACGATCGTGCTGACCTCGGGGATCCACAGCCGCTCGCGCAGCGGATCGAGCGGCCGCGGCGGCAGCGTCAGGTCGACGTCGGCGGCGACGTGGCCCTCGCCGTCCTCCCCCGCCAGCCGCGCCAGCACCGTCCCGTCGCGGTCGCAGATCTGGGACTCGCCGAGCATCGTCGTCGGCCACGGCAGCCCGGGCGCCATCGGCGTCTCGCTGACGATCGGGCCGACGTGCGCGGCCATCGCCACCGGCACCCCGGTCAGCCGCGCGACCCGCGCCGGCAGCTCGCGCTGGTGGCGGGCCCACTCGCGGTGCTCGTGCGCCATCCAGCGGCCCAGCGGTCCCGGCCAGTTCGACGGCATCGACGGCCAGCACATGCCGCCCAGCACCGCCCGCACCCCGCCCTCGAGCAGCCGCCGGGCGGTCCGGAAGCGCGCCAGCTCCCAGCCCGAGGTCAGGCCGACCGTCGCGTCGACCGCGCCGCAGCGGACCACGCCGTCGTCGTCGCCCCCGCGGTAGAAGGCGTTCTCCCACGCCGACGGCTGGTCCTTGTCGTGCAGGTGGGCGGCCCCGTCCGGCTCGGCCAGCACGTAGGTGCCGTAGGCGTGGCGCCCGCGGACCGCCAGGAAGCCGCCGCCGACCACGCACTCCAGCTCGCGCGCCAGCCGCGTCAGCAGCTGGAAGGCCTGCCCGTCGACCGGCAGCGCCGCGTCCCGCAGCACCCGGGCGAAGACGTTCGGCGAGCTGCAGGCCTCGGGCAGCAGGATCACGTCCGGCGCGTGCTCGCGGTGGGCGTCGCGGACCAGGTCCTCGATCCGCGCCAGGTTCTCGCTGATCGCGCCCAGCCGCAGCGCCGGCTGGACGACGGCGATCCGCGTCATGCCGCCACCTCCTCGCGGGCCGCGGCCGGCGAGGGCTCGCGGCGAACCGCGTCGAGGGCGGCGATCGAGACCGCCGGCGGCGCCTTCGGCATCTCCGGCTCGGGGTGGTCGGAGCCGAAGACCGGCCGGGCGTCGCGGAACGCGCCCCGCCACCGCTCGCGGCGGATCTCCAGCTCGGTCCGCAGCTCGGGCAGTGCGCGGGCGAGCGTCTCCGTCCGCGGCCGCTCGCCGTTCACGAGCGCCTTGCCGACCGCCTTCAGCAGCCGCGGCAGCGGGGCGATCTGCTGCAGCGTGCGCCCACGGCCGAAGAGGTCGGAGAGGTCGGGATCCTCGCTGCGGCCGCCGTCACGGACCAGCTCGCAGAGCGCCGGCGACTGCGGCTCGACCCGGGTGTCGAGGTTGGCGAAGTGGTACGCGGGCAGGCAGTGCTGGTCGCGGTGGCGCTCCCAGCGGCGGGTCGCGCGGTCGATCGCCAGCGGGTCGTCGAGGTGCGGCAGCGCGTGCTCGGCGACCGTCCGCCCCATCCACATCGCGTCGCGCATCCCCTGCGCGGTGACCGGGTCCTTGAAGTGGGCGGCGTCGCCGACCAGCGCCCAGCCCGGTCCCGACGAGGCGCGGAAGAACGCGGTCACGTCGGCGGTCGAGCGGATCCGGGTGGCGGTGCTCCAGTCGACCCCGTGCAGCCGGGCCCGCAGCGCGGCGTGCTGGCGGAGCTTGCGCTGCCAGTGGCCCTCGGGGTCGGCGCGGGCCTGCGAGACCTCCTCCCGCGGACCCATGAAGAGGACCAGGATCCGGCCCTTGGGCGCGGTCGGGAAGCAGAGCGCGAACGACTCGCCCTCGCGCCACTGGAAGTACGACTCGGTCTCGCGCGCGCCGCTGCCGGCCAGCGGGTCGTCGACGTAGCGGAAGACCAGCCCGCGGCCGTTGCGCGACATCCGGTACGGCCGCGAGACCCCGGCCGCGGCGGCGACCGGCGAGCGGCGGCCGTCGGCCCCGATCACCAGCCGGCAGCGGAGGTCGCGGAGCTCGCCGTCGGCGTCGAGGTAGCGGACGCCGCTGACCCGGCCGGCGCGCCAGTGAAGGGCCTTGAAGGTGGCCCGCTCGCGGACGTCGACGCCCTCGCGGCGGGCCGTCTCCACCAGCCGCACGTCGAGCAGGTCGCGCGGCACGCAGAGCCCGTAGTCGATGCCGCTGGCCGTCGGCCGCCAGCGCTCGACCGCCCGCACGCCCTCGGCCTCCATCTGCACGTAGCGCACGTGCGACGGGTCGCACTCGTCGAGCACCTGCCGCAGCGCGCCCATCCGCTCCAGCTCCATCACCCCGGCCGGCATCAGCACGTGGGTCGAGAGCTGGTCGGACGGGAACGCCATCTTGTCGAGCGCGACGACCCGGCGGCCGGCGCGAGCCAGCGGGATCGCGGCGGCACAGCCGCCGAGTCGGGCGCCGACGACGACGGCATCGACCTCTTCGGTGGGAACGGACACGACCTCTCTCCTGTTCGTCGACTTCGCGCGCCAGCGTCCCACAGCGCCGGCCTATTTGCAAGGAGGTTCATTTCCGAATTGCATTGCAGTTCACGCCATGAGGGTGGTCCGGCTGGCAAGATGGACGGGGTGAGCACCGCCCCGACCCCCGGCCGCGTCGCGACCCGCCGCACCCGCACGCGGGTGGCGCTGCTGGAGGCCGCCGAGCGGGCGTTCGTCCGTCACGGCTTCAACGGCGTGACGATGGAGCGGCTGGCCGAGGAGGCCGACGTCTCGGTCGGCTCGATCTACGGCCACTTCTCGAACAAGGACGGCCTCTACGTCGCCGTCGCCGCGCGCGCGGTCGACCTCTTCGCCGAGTACCTGGACCGCGCCTACGAGGCCAGCGACTCGCCGCTCGAGCAGGTGATGACCGCCGGCGACGCCTACCTGCGCTTCCACCTGGAGCACCCGGGGCTGTTCCGCTTCATCGCCTTCGACGGCGTCGAGTCGCGGCCGACGATCGCCACCGAGGCCGAGGACCACGCCTTCGCCGAGCGGATCGCCGCCGTCCTGCGCGGGTTCCGCGACCGGATCGCCGCCGCCGTCGACTGCGGCGAGGCCGGCCCCCACGTCGACCCCGAGCTGACCGCGCGGTTCCTGTTCGCCGCCTGGAACGGGATGGTCGCCCTGACCCTCCGCCAGGACGAGCTGGGCCTGGACGACGACGGGATCACCGCCTGCACGCTGCAGGCGCGGCGGATCGTGGCCGAGGGCCTGGCCGCTCCCGGCCACCGCGGGCCCGACGGCCGCGCCGCCGTGCGGCTGCTCGACCTGCCGCCGCGCGACGCCGAGGCCTGAGCGGCCGCTCAGCCCTCGGCGGCCGTCGGCGGGTCCTCCAGGAAGGCCACCGTCGGCACGTAGTAGAGCGATCCCGTGACCGGTCGCGAGACGTCGAGGATCCGGTCGTAGTTGCCCGGCGGCTTGCCGACGAACATGTTCCGCAGCATCTCCTCGATCACGTCGGGGGTCGCCGCGTAGCCGATGAAGTAGGTGCCGTACTCGCCGGCGTCGATCCGGCCGAAGGGCAGGTTGTCGCGCACGATCTGGCGCTGGCGGCCGTCGGCGTCGACGATCGTGTTCAGCGCCACGTGCGAGTTGGTCGGCTTCCGCTCGTCGGGCAGCTCGATGTCGTCGACCTTCGTGCGGCCGATCGCCAGCTCCTGCTGCTCGACGGTCAGCGCGTCCCAGGCCCCCAGGTCGTGCAGGTACTTCTGGACGATCACGTAGCTGCCGCCGGCGAAGGCCGGATCCTCGTCGCCGACGAAGACCGCCGTGGCCGCCGCCGGGCCGACCGGGTTCTCGGTCCCGTCGACGAAGCCCAGCAGGTCGCGCTCGTCGAAGTAGCGGAAGCCGTGGACCTCGTCGACGACGGTCGCGTGGCCGGCCAGCCGGTCGGCGATCCGGCGGGCCAGCTCGAAGCAGAGGTCGGGCCGGCGGGCGCGCAGGTGGACCAGCAGGTCGCCCGGCGTGGCGACCGCGTCGCGGACGGCGCCGGCGATCGGGCGGAAGGGATGGAGACCGGCGGGACGGGGCGCGCCGAAAGTCCGGTCCCACAGCTCGGCCCCGACGCCGACGACGCAGCTGAGGCCGTCCTCGGGCGCGCGGAAGGCGACCGAGCGGGTCAGGCCGGGGACGTCGGCGAGCAGGTCGCGGACCTCGCCCTCGGCGCCCTCCGCGACCGTCAGGACCAGGAAGAACGCGGAGGTCGCGGGCGGCGCCAGGACCTGCTGCGCGCCGACCGCGGCGCGGGCGTCGTCGGCGGCGCTCACCGCTCGGCCCCCGCCGCCGGCGCGATCCGCACGGCGATGTTCTTCATGATCGGCTGGTCGCTCTGGCTGCTGTAGTCGGCCGCCCCGACCAGCACGTTCATCTCCGGCATGTAGCCGGCGGCGCTGCCCCGCGGCAGGTCGTAGCGGAGCGCCCGGTAGCCGCGCAGCTCGCGCCGCGTGCCGTCGCGCGAGGTCGCGACGAGGTCGACCAGGTCGCCCTCCCCCAGGCCGCGGTCGCGCATGTCGTCGCCGTTCATCAGCACCAGCGTCCGCAGGCCCTTGACCCCGCGGTAGCGGTCGTCGTCGGAGTAGATCGTGGTGTTCCACTGGTCGTGCGAGCGCATCGTCTGCAGCACCAGCACGTCGCCGTCGGCCGGCACCACGTCGGGCAGCGCGGCGGACGAGAACTCGGCGCGGCCGGAGGCCGTCAGGAAGACCCGCTCGCGAGCCGGCTGGTGGATCCGGAACCCGTGCGGCTGACGGACCCGGCGGTTGAAGTCCTCGAAGCCGTCGAGCGTCCGCTCCATCACGTCGCGGATCCGGTCGTAGTCCTCGACGTAGGCCTCCCACGGGGTGGCGCTGGCCGGCAGCGCGGCGCGGGCGAGTCCGGCGATGATCGCGGGCTCGGAGCGCAGCAGCGGCGACGCCGGCCGCTTCATCCCGCGCGACAGGTGGACCATGCTCATCGAGTCCTCGACCGAGGTGCCCTGGAGGCCGCCGGCCTGCTGGTCGCGCTCGGTCCGGCCGAGGCAGGGCAGGATCAGCGCCCGCCGGCCGTGGACGACGTGGCTGCGGTTGAGCTTGGTGCTGACGTGGACGGTCAGGTCGCAGTTGCGGAGCCCGCGGGCGGTCGCCTCCGGGTCGGGCGCGGCGGCGGCGAAGTTGCCGCCCATCCCGACGAAGACCCGCACCCGGCCCTCGTTCATCGCGGCGATCGTGCGGACGGTGTCGAGGCCGTGGTGGCGCGGCGGGTCGATCCCGCAGGTCTCCGCCAGCCGGTCGAGGAAGGCGTCGCTCGGGCGGTGGTCGATCCCGCAGGTGCGGTTGCCCTGGACGTTGCTGTGGCCGCGGACCGGCGAGGGGCCGGCGCCGGGGCGGCCGATGTTGCCCCGCAGCAGCAGCAGGTTGACGATCTCGCGGACCGTGTCGACCCCGTGCTCGTGCTGGGTGATGCCCAGGCACCAGCTCATCAGGGTCCGCTCGGCGCCGAGGTAGATCGCGGCGGCCTCCTCGATCCGGGCCCGCGGCAGGCCGGACTGGCGCTCCAGGTCCTCCCAGCTGGTGGCCTCGACCAGCGCCCGGTAGGCCTCGAAGCCGTGGGCGTGGCGGTCGAGGAACTCGCGGTCGATCGCGGTCGGGTCGTGGCGGGCGGCCTCCAGCACCAGCTTGGCGATCCCGCGCAGCAGCGCCAGGTCGCCGCCCGGGCGCACCTGCAGGTTGAGGGTGCTGGTCGAGGTCGCCCGGTTGAGCGCCATCGCCAGCGGCTCGTGGGGGATGATCGCCCGCGTCGCGCCGGCCTCGACCAGCGGGTTGACGTGGACGATCCGGGCCCCGCGCTTGGTCGCGTCGGTCAGCGCGGTCAGCATCCGCGGCGCGTTCGAGGCGGCGTTGACGCCGAGCACGAAGATCGCGTCGGCGGTCTCCCAGTCGGCGAAGTCGGCGGTGCCCTTGCCGCTGCCGATCGCCGCCTGGAGCGCCCGGCCCGACGCCTCGTGGCACATGTTCGAGCAGTCGGGCAGGTTGTTCGTGCCCAGCTCGCGGGCCAGCAGCTGGTACAGGAAGGTGGCCTCGTTGCCGAGCCGGCCGGAGGTGTAGAAGGCGGCCTGGTCGGGACCGTCGAGGGCGGCGATCGCCTCGCCGAAGAGCGCGAAGGCGTCGTCCCAGCCGATCGGGACGTAGTGGTCGCTGGCGGGGTCGTAGACCAGCGGCTCGGTCAGCCGGCCCGTGTCCTCGAGCTGGAAGTCGGACCAGCCGGCCAGCTCCGCGACGCGGTGGGCGGCGAACAGCTCGCGGCCGGCGCGCTTGCGGGTCAACTCCCAGGTGACGTGCTTGACGCCGTTCTCGCAGAGGTCGACGCGGAGGCCCTTGGGATCGTCGGGCCAGGCGCAGCCGGGGCAGTCGAAGCCGCCGTCCTCGTGGTTCATCCGCAGGATCGCGCGCGGACCGTCGACGCAGGTCCGCTGGCGGGCGATCGCCTGGCCGACGGCGAGGGTCGCGCCCCAGCCGGCGGCGGGGTGGGTGTAGTCGCGACGCGACCAGTCGGCTCGCTCGTCGGGGGGCATCGAGTCGCAGGTCTACCATGCACGCGCGCGTCCCGGGCACGGTCCGGCGGCACGAAGGCCAAGCTGGCGGTTGTGCGCTCGGCGCAGCCCGCGGGACGGCGCCGGTGGTCGCGTAGGCTGCCGGGATGGAGGAGTACCTGGCGCCCGGCGCGTTCGTCGAGTCCGACCACCCGAAGGTCGTGGCCTTCGCCGCGGCGGCGACCGCCGGAGCCCACGGCGAGCGCGAGCGGCTGGCGGCGCTCTTCACCGCGGTCCGCGACGGCATCCGCTACGACCCGTTCGCGTTCTCCGACGACCGCGAGCACTACCGCGCCAGCGCCGTCGTCGACGCGCCGGCGTCCTACTGCGTGCCGAAGTCGATCCTCCTCTGCGCCGGGGCGCGGGCGCTCGGCGTGCCGGCCCGCCTGGCCTTCGCCGACGTCCGCAACCACCTCCAGTCCGAGCGCCTGCGGACGCTGATGGGGATCGACCTGTTCGTCTACCACGGCTACGTCGAGCTGCACGTCGACGGCCACTGGCGCAAGGCGAGCCCGGCCTTCAACCGCGAGCTCTGCGCCCGCTTCGGCGTCGACGCGATCGACTTCGACGGCAGCGCCGACGCCGTCCTCCACCCCTTCGACGGCGACGGCGCCCGCTACATGGAGTACGTCCGCGAGCGCGGCTCGTACGCCGACTTCCCCTTCGACGAGGTGGTCGGCGGGATCCTGGGGGCGTATCCGGGGTTCGCGGTCGACGGCTGATGGGGGCGGGCGGGGTCCGTTCACGCGCTGGCAACGCGGCGGTCACATCGAGGACCCACGATCGTGGCGCGCTCGACCTAGCGTGGCGTCGGATCGGCGTCGATCGGCGCCGACGCGGAGACCCCGAGGAGCCGTATGCCCCCCGCCGATGCCGTCCCCCAACCCGTCCGTTCACGCGCCCGTCGCGCCGCGCTGGTGGCGCTGGCCGCCGCGTCGGCGGTCGCCGCGACCGGGGCCACCGCCTCGTCTGCGGCGCCGCTGACCGGGGTCGACCTGTCGACCTACGAGCGGGTCGGCCGCTACGACCTGCCGACCCCCGCCAACGCGACCGCGCCCTCCGGCAGCCAGCTGGCGGAGGAGGCCTCGGCCGTCACCTACGACCGGGCCACCGACAGCCTCTTCGTGGTCGGCGACGAGGGCACGTCGATCGTGCGGGTCAGCAAGAGCGGCGCGCAGCTCGACTCGATGACGCTCGCCGCCTCGACCTTCGACGATCCTGAGGGCCTGACCGCGATCGGCGGCGGCCGGTTCGTGATCACCGAGGAGCGGCAGCGGCAGCTGGTCCGCTTCACCTACGCCGCCGGCACGACGCTGAACCGCAGCGACACGAAGACGGTCAAGCTCGGGACGACGATCGGCAACATCGGCCTCGAGGGCGTCAGCAACGACCCCGTCAGCGGCGGCTTCCTGGTCGTGAAGGAGAAGGAGCCGAAGGGCATCTTCCAGACCGGCGTCGACTGGGACGCCGGGACCGCGACCAACGGCTCGCCGACGGCCGACGGCTCGACCAACCTCTTCGACCCGGCGCTGGTGCCGACCTCGGACCTCTCGGACGTCTTCGCGCTGGCGAACGTCACCAGCCTGACCGGTCCGCAGACCGGCAACCTGCTGATCATCAGCCAGGAGGCCGGGCGGATCGTCAACGTCGACCGCACCGGCGCGGTGGCCAGCACGCTGGCGATCCGCGGCGACGCCGACAACCCGCGGACCGTTCCCGACCAGACCAACGAGGGCGTCACGATGGACGACGACGGTCGTCTCTACGTGGTCAACGAGGCGGGCGGGCCGGCGGGCCAGCCGCAGCTGTGGGTCTACGCCCCGTCGGCGGCCCCGAACCAGGCCCCGACCGCGGTCGCGCTCGATCCGGCGACGCGCTCGATCCCGGAGAACGCCAGTACCGCCAACCGGGTCAAGGTGGCGAGCGTCGCCGTCAGCGACGACCCGATCGGCAGCAACGAGCTGTCGGTCACCGGTCCCGACGCCAGCCACTTCGAGGTCGACGCCAACGGCCTCTACCTGAAGGCCGGCACCACGCTCGACCACGCCGCCAAGGCCAGCTACGAGGTCCGGGTGACGGTCGACGACCCGGCCGTCGGCGGCTCGCCCGACGCGACCAGCGCGCCCTTCACCCTCACCGTCACGGCGGTCTCCGGCGCCGGCGCGGGGGCGTCGCTGATCGTCTCCGAGGTCTCGCCGTGGAGCAGCGGCGACAGCCCCTACGCGGCCGACTGGTGGGAGCTGACCAACACCGGCGCGACCACGATCGACCTGACCGGTTGGAAGGTCGACGACAGCTCGGCGGCCTTCGGCTCGGCGGTCGACCTGCACGGGGTCACGACGCTCCCGCCCGGGCAGTCGGCGGTCTTCGTCGAGGGCGACGCCGCGACGGTCGCCGCCTTCAAGTCCGCCTGGTTCGGGGCCAGCCCGCCGGCCGGCCTGCGGGTCGGCTCGTACAGCGGCTCGGGGATCGGGCTCAGCACCAGCGGCGACCAGGTCAACGTCTTCGACGCCGAGGGCACCCGCCTGACCGGGGTCGGCTTCGGGCCGGCGACGACCGGGCGGACCTTCGACAACGCTGCCGGCCTCGGCAGCGCGTCGAGCCCGGTGCCGACGATCGCCACCCTCAGCAGCGACGGCCAGAACGGCGCCTTCACCGTCGGCGGCGAGACCGGTTCCCCCGGCACGGCGCCGGTCGCGACGCCGGTGGCGGTGACCGAGGTCGCGCCCTGGGGCAGCGGCGACCCGACCTACGGGGCCGACTGGTGGGAGCTGACGAACACCAGCAGCAAGGCCATCGACCTGACCGGATGGAAGGTCGACGACAACTCGAACGCGGCCGCCAACGCGGTTCCGCTGAGCGGGGTCGCCACGCTCGCCCCGGGCCAGTCGGCGATCTTCGTCGAGGGCGACGCGGCGAAGGCGGCGGCGTTCACGTCGGCCTGGTTCGACGGCACGGTGCCGCCCGGATTCCAGATCGGGACCTACAGCGGCTCCGGCGTCGGGCTCGGGACCAGCGGCGACGCGGTCAACGTCTTCAACGCGGCCGGCGACCGGGTGACGGGCGTCGCCTTCGGCACCTCGACCCAGAACGTCTCGTTCGACAACGCCGAGGGCCTCGGGAGCTTCACGCTGCCGCTGCCGACGATCTCGACCCTCAGCGTCGTCGGCCAGCGCGGCGCGTTCCTCGCCCACGACCAGATCGGCTCGCCGGGCACGATCGGCACCGCCGCCGTCGGCCCGCTGCTGTCGGCGACGGCGCCGACCTTCCCCGACCAGGCGGCGGGCACCACCGGTCCCGGCCAGTGGATCACGCTGACCAACAGCGGCGACGCGGCGGTCCAGATCGACCGGGTCTCGATCCGCGAGGGCGACGACGACTCGGTCGGCGACTTCCTGCTGACGAGCGACCGCTGCAGCGACGCCACGCTGGCGCCGGGCGCGACCTGCCGCGTGCAGGTGCGGTTCTCCCCCGGGCGGGCCAACGCCACGTCGACGGCGTCGCTGGTGGTCGCCTCGAACGTGCCGGGCAGCCCGACGCTGGTGGCGCTGCGCGGGACCAGCAGCGGACTGCCGACCGGGCCCGAGGGTCCGAAGGGCGATCCGGGCGACGACGGCCAGGACGGCGCTCCCGGGCCGCAGGGACCGAAGGGCGAGACGGGCGATCGCGGCGGCGACGGTCAGAGCGGGGCACCCGGGCCGCAGGGTCCGCAAGGTCCGAAGGGCGATCCGGGAGCCCCGGGCCCGCGCGGCGCCACCGGCCCCCAGGGCCCGGCGGGCAAGGACGGCAGCTTCGCCGTGGTGGCGACGCGCAGCCGGCTGGCCGTGCGCCGCGGGCGAGTGCTGACGCTGCGGCTGCGGCTGGCCAACGACACCACCGCGAAGATCGGCCGCTCGACGGCCACGGCCTCCCTGCCGAAGGCGCTGCGGACGAGCGGCCGGCGGACGGTCCGCGTGGCCTCGCTGCGCGCCGCCCAGGTACGGAACGTGGCGCTGCGGCTGCGGGTCTCGCGGCGGGCGACGGTCGGCACCCACCGGGTGACGGTGCGGGTGACGGTCGGCGGCCGCCGGATCGCGCGGACCTTCCGCGTGACGGTCCGGCGCTAGCGGGCGCGTCGCTCGTCCGGGCCGCCGCCGCGGGGTGGCGGCGGCCCGACGAGCAGGTGGGCGCAGTTCCCGCTCGGAACCACCGCCGTCCATGCTGCGCCGGCCGACCGCTCCCCCCGCCGGTCGCCGCCGCAACGATGTCGTCCTCCCCCACGCCCGCCGCTCCCCGCTCCGCCGGTCTGCGCGCGCGGATCGACGCTCGGCTCGGCCGCCTCTCCGAGCGCGGCTGGACGATCTGGCTGCTGGCGACGGGCGTCCTGGTGGCTGCCGCTCGCGCTGACCGCCCTCTCAGCGCACGTTGGCCCGCAAGTCCTTCATCAGCAGCATCAAGTGCAGCGGATCGGTCGGCGACGCGACGAACCCGAAGCGCTCGTAGAACGCTCGAGCCGACTCGTCCTTCGCGTGCACCAGCAGCGCTCGGACCCCGATCGACTCCGCCGCCGCCAGCGAGCGCCCCATCGCGTCAGCTAGCAAGAACGCCCCGAGCCCGTGGCCTTGGACGGTCACGTCGACCGCCAGCCGCGCGAGCAGGACGACAGGAATCGGGTGCCTGGGCATTCCGACTCGAACCCGCGGTGGCACTGACGCAGGCTCCACTCCACCGGCGTTTAGGGCGAAGTAGCCGACGACGCGATCACCCTGCTCCCGATCGCAGACCACGTACGTCCGAGCCGACCCTGCACCCGTCGAGGCCCGGGCGTGCTCGATCAGCCACGTGTCGAGCGCTGGTCGACCGCAATGAAACTCCTCGGTCGACTGCCGCGCGAGAAGTTCAGGATCGGAGAACCGCGGGGCGCTCACGCGGGGCGGGGCCGCGCGAACAGGTCACGGACCGCCGGGATCACCTCGGCCGGGCGATCCAGCGCGGCGCAGAACGCGTCCCACTGAGCATCGTCGAGGACGAACCGCGTTCGGTCGGCGAGCACCCGCTCGGACCGCTCACGCGCGCTCTCGATCACGAACGACGACAACGACTGCCCCGCCGTCTCTGCCGCCTGCCGGAACAGCGCGTCGTCCGCCGGCTCGACCCGAACGTTCAGGCGATGACTCTTGACGGAGGACATGACCCAACTGTACGCACAACGTGCACCACGCGCAAGCGGCAAGACCATCACAGCGCGTAAAGGTTCCGACACGACCCAGGCACTTCTCGCAAACTGCCTGAACAATCGAGCGCCGATCCGTCCCCGCGCAACCGCCCCCACAACGACGAAACCCCCGCGATCAGCGGGGGTTTCGAAAGGAGCGGATGATGGGACTCGAACCCACGACCTTCTGCATGGCAAGCAGACGCTCTAGCCAACTGAGCTACATCCGCGCGGGAGCGAGAAATATAGCGACCTCGCCCTGTGCGTGTCTTGCGACCTGGGTTCCGGAGGCCCAACCCCGTAGGATCGCCGGGATGCGACCAGGGCCCGCCGGGGAATGATCGACGCCGACGCCGGTGACGCCGGCGTGGTCGGGGCCGGGCTGCCCGTCGGGGACGGCGACGGCAGCGGGGTCGCCGACCTGTGGGACGTGGCCGATCCGCTCGCCGCCGCCGGATGGGACGACGCGGTCGCCGCGCGGCTCGAGCCGTTGCTGACCGGCGACCGGCGACCGGCGCGGGTGGCCCGGATCGAGTACGGCGGCTGCCACCTGGTGACCGACCTCGGCCGCCGGCCGGGCGTCGCCCGCCTGCCCCGCGCCTCGACCTTCGACGACGACCGCTTCGACACGCCGCTCGCCGTCGGCGACTGGGTGGCCGTCGAGCGCGACCAGAGCGACGACCGGCTGCTGGTCGTCGGCGTCGCCGCCCGCGAACGGCGGATCGGGCGCCGCGACCCCTCCCGCGAGCTGCTGGAGCAGGTGCTGGCCGCCAACGTCGACGCGGTGGTCGTCGTCCACGCGCTCGACCGGCCGCTCCGCCCCGGCCGGATCGAGCGCTCGCTGGTCCTCGCCCACGAGGGCGGCGCCCGGCCGATCGTCGTCGCGACCAAGATCGACCTCGGCCTGCCGCGCGAGTGGAAGGCCGTCCGCGACGCCACCCCGCCCGGCACGCCCGCCGTCGCCGTCAGCAAGCGCGACGGCCGCGGCCTCGGCGAGCTGCTGGCCCTGCTCCCCCAGGGCGCGACCACCGCCCTGATCGGCGAGTCCGGTGCCGGCAAGTCGTCGGTCATCAACGCCCTCCTCGGCCAGCAGGTGCTCGCCACCGGCGCCGTCCGGGCCACCGACGCCAAGGGCCGCCACACCACCACCGCCCGCGAGCTGGTGCCGCTCTCCGACGGTCACGGCACCTGCCTGCTCGACACCCCCGGCACCCGCGAGCTGGGGATGGTCCGCGACACCGGCGGACTGGCCGAGGCGTTCGCCGACATCACGCACCTGGCCGCCAACTGCCGCTTCGCCGACTGCCGCCACGACCGCGAGGCCGGTTGCGCGGTGCTCGCCGCGGTCGAGGCCGGCGAGCTGCCCGACGGCCGCCGCCGCTCGTTCCTGGAGCTGCGCGAGGAGATCGAGGAGCTCGACGGCAAGCGCGAGGCCCGCGAGCGGCGGATCGGCGAGGGTCGCCGGCCGACCCGCGACCGCTGACCGGCCTCGCCGGCCCGCCCCCGCCCCTGCCCCCGACTCAGGCCGCCGTCGCGCCGGCCTGCAGGTACAGGTAGCCGTGCTCGTCGCTGACCGCGTTCGGGGCGACCTCGCCCGGCTGCAGCTCGTCGAGCGAGGTGCCGTGACCCGCGTCGCGGACGCCGTCGGCCTCGCGCGCCAGGTCGAGCTCGAACCGGTACCAGGTCAGCTCCCAGGCAATCACGATCTGGACCCGCGAGCCGCCGACGTTGCGGATCGTCACCCACGGCGCGCCGAGCGAGCGGGCCACGCCCGAGATCACCCGCGGGTGCGGCGAGTGGTTGTACAGGTCGACCGCGCGGGCCGCCATCCGGGCCCCGGCCGAGGTCACCTGGGCGCGATCGCCGGTCGCGGTCGTCGCGTAGTCGGCCAGCGCGGCCGCCGGCTCCTCGATCGGCACCAGGCCCTCGATCTCGTCCTCCAGCCGGTGCGGCCGCCGCCGCTGGCCGGACGACGGCGCCGCCGTCGGCTCGAAGCCCTCGCCGTCGGTCGGGCCGCTGCGCGACCGTCCCGCGGTCCGCGCGCCCGACCGTCCCGCCCGCGCCTCGGCCGCCTGACGGGCCCCGCGACCACGACCGCGGCGGCGGAACCGCTCCAGCAGCGAGCGGGCCCCGCGGTCCGGCTCCAGCGTCGGCGCGTCGCCGACCCCGACCCGGATCCAGCCGGCGTGCAGCGCCCGTGGCACGCACAGCTCGCAGACCTCGCGGCGCTCCCCGTCGTGGAGGAACACCTCGGGCGCCTCTCCCCGCAGGAGATGGCGCCCGCAGGACGAGCAGACGAGGTAGCTGCCGGGGGTCGACACCCGATCGAGGCTAGCAGCAGGCCGCGGCCCGCAGCCGCCCCGAAAGCGGCCGTTCAGGCGCTCTCGACGTCGCTGCCCGCGAGCCGCGAACGGAGCCGCAGAACGGCCTTGGTGTGGAGCTGCGACGCCCGCGACTCAGTCACCCCGAGGACCTCACCGATCTCGCGCAGCGTCAGGTTCTCATAGTAGTAAAGGGCGATCACGACCTTCTCGCGCTCCGGCAGCCGCTGGATCGCGTCGGCCACCTGGTCGCGCAGATCCTGCTCGGCCAGCAGCTGCTCGGGATCGTCGGCCCGCTCGTCCTCGATCGTGTCGAGCAGCGAGACCTGGTCGCCCGAGGCGTCGCCGACCGCCCACAGCTCGTCGAGCGCGTGGACCGTCGCCTGCGAGACCTGCAGCAGGGCGTCCTGGAAGTCGCGGACGGAGAGGTCGAGCGCATCGGCCATCTCCTCGTCGGTCGGCGCCCGGTGCAGCTGGTGCTCGAGCTTGCTGTGGGTCCGTTCGATCTCGCGCGCCCGCGACCGCACGGAGCGCGGCACCCAGTCCTGGGACCGCAGCTCGTCGATGATCGCGCCGCGGATCCGGGTGACGGCGTAGGTCTCGAAGCGGACCTCGCGGTCGGGATCGAAGCGGTCGACCGCCGACGTCAGGCCGACGAGGCCGTACGAGATCAGGTCGCCCTCCTCGACGTGCGGGGGCAGGGTCGCCGCGATCCGGCCCGCGACCCACTTCACCAGTGGGGCGTGCGCGAGCACGAGTTGTTCACGAGCGTAGGCGTCCCCAGACTCGCGGAGGCGCTTCCACAGCTCTCGGAGATCGGTCGGTCGAGGCTCGACGTGCACCTGATTCGTGACCCTGGATTCGTGAGGGCTCGCCACGGCGGGGACCATCCCCTCCCCGCGGCTCACGCTCGTGGATGACTGCGACGGTACGCCGCCTTCAGCCGCTTGGACTCTACCCGAGTGTAGACCTGGGTCGTGGACAAACGCGCATGTCCCAGCAGCTCCTGGATCGCACGAAGGTCCGCTCCGCCGTCCAGGAGGTGCGTGGCGAAGCTGTGACGGAGGGCGTGCGGATGGAGATCTCCCGGCAGCCCGGCCTCCTGCACCCACAGGTGCAGCCGGCGGCGGACGTCGCTGGTCGACAGCCTCCGGCCGCGCCGCGACAGCAGCAGCGCCGGCTCGTCACGGGCCGGATCGCGCAGCGCCGGCCGACCGCGACCGAGGTAGCGCTCGATCGCCGCCGCCGCCGGGTCGCCGAGCGGCAGGGTGCGGGTCTTCTCGCCCTTGCCGGTCACGCGCAGCTGACGGCCGTCGAGATCGATGTCGAGCCCGTCCAGCCGCACCAGCTCGGCGGCCCGCAGCCCGCCGCCGTAGGCCAGCTCCAGCATCGCCCGGTCGCGGAGGGCGAGCGCGTCGTCGTCGGCCGGGATCCGGTCGAGCAGCGTCGCCGCCTCGGCCGGCTTCATCACCCGCGGCAGCCGCTGCGGCCGGCGCGGACCGGGAGCCAGCTCGGCCGGGTTGGCCGACGCCCGCCCGGCCCGCTGGAGCGCGCGGTAGAGGCCACGGAGGGCGGCCAGCGCCCGGGTCACGGTGGTCGGGGCCACGCCGCGCTCGGTCAGGGTCTGGGTGTAGCGGCGGATCGTGCGGACCTCGACCTGCTGCGGTCCCGGCACGCCGCGCTCCGCGCACCAGCGGGCGAACCGCTCGACATCGCCGGCGTAGGCCATCCGGGTCCGCTCGGCCGCGCCGCGCCGGCGCTGGTCCGCCTCGAGCAGGTCGAGGGCCTCGGCCCAGGCCTCGGGCAGCGGGGGCCTATCCTCTGGTTCCGTGACGTCGTTCTTCATCGACTTCGAATCCGGCCGGGTGGCGACCAAGCGTCAGCTGATGGCGGCCAACCTGCACAACGGGATCGACCCGCCGGCGCGCCCCTGGCATCCGATCCGGAGCGACGTCGACGCCTCGACCCTGTGGTACGTGGTCCTCCGCAAGCAGGAGCGCGGGATCTGGCTCGGTACGGTGGCCTTTCGGCACGGCGACCACCATTCCCTGCTGCTGGAGCAGGGCTGGTCGGAGGTCCCGACCGAGGAGATCGTCGCCTTCGGGCCGGCGATCGGCGCCGACGGCGGGCCGGCTGGGCCGGCCGAGGTCGCGCCGTCGCCGTTCGACAGCTAGGCGCGGGCGGGGTCCGGCCCCGGCTCAGAGGATCCAGATCGGCGTGCCGACCGGGACCCGCGGGTACAGGTCGATGACGTCCGGGATGTGCATCCGCAGGCAGCCGTGCGACGCGTTGGTGCCGATCGAGGCGTCGTCGCTGGTGCCGTGGATGCCGACCCCGTCGTAGATCCCCAGCCAGCGGGCCTTGATCGGGTTCGACGGGCCGGGCGGGACGACGGTGCCGGCCAGCTTGCCGGCCCAGGCCGAGTTCGGCACGTGCCAGGCGGGGTTCTCGGCCTTGTTGCCGATCGTGTACTGGCCGGCGGGCGTGTCGTGGCCGACCGAGCCGACGGAGATCCCGTAGGTCTTGACCGGCCGCAGGTTCTTGTAGAGCGTCAGCTTGAAGGTGTTGCGGTTGGCGACCAGCACCGTGCCGTACTTCTTGCGGACCTCGGCGGTCGTCGTCTTGGGCTGCTGCTTGTGCGTGTAGGCCGAGACCTGGTGCGGCGCCGAGGGGTCGAGCACCGCCTTGCGGACGAGGGCCGAGACCCGCGCGCGGTTGAGCCGCAGGCCGACTCGGCCGGGATGGACGTCGAGCTTGCCGCTGTCGAGGCTGACGGAGGCCTCCTGCGGATCGCGGTCGAGGCCGCGGGCGACGCGGTCCATCAGCTGCGAGATCGCCTTCTTCGAGTACGAGCTGGTCGTCTCGATCTCGCGGTCGACGGTGCCGCCGGTGACGCGCCGGTAGACCCGTGAGAAGGCGTTGCCCTCGTCGGCCGCCCGCATCGCCTGGCGAACCGCGGCGTCGATGTCGACGCGGACCTTGGCGGTCTTCGGGGTCAGGGTCCACTCCTTGTCGGAGTGTACGACCCGCACCGGCTGCCGCAGCTTGTCGACGATCTCCGTCTGAACCTTGGCCCGGGCGTCCTTCTCGCTCAGCCCGCCGACGTCGACGCCGCCGATCTTGACGCCCTTGGGGATCTTGCTGCCGGTCGCGGCATCGGCGACGAGCACGCCGCCGCAGGCGATCAACAGCACGAGCAGGATGCTCGCGAGAGCGATGAGGGTCCGTTGGCGCATGGCGGCAGGATGGAATGGTAGCGGCGAGGGCCGTCGGCAACCCCGATTGCAACCGCGTCTCCGTCTGCAACGTACACCGGTCGCCCGTCACGGGTACTCGGCGGCGGGGATGGGACGAGCGTCCAACGCGGCGTTGAGGCCGCGTCCAGCGACGCTCAGCTGCGCTGGAGCAGGAGGTCGATCTCGTCGAGGATCCGGCGCCGGCCGGGGCCTGCGTCCTCGTGCGCGCGGAGCGCCCGCAGCGCCTCGCCGTCGAGCGAGGGCAGCAGGGCGATCAGCGCCTCGACCTCGAGCGCCCCGATCCCGCCGCCGTCGCCGTCGGCGGGCTGGGCGTCGCCGTCGCGGACCGAGGGGCTGTAGCGCAGGAACGCCTCGACCTCGGGGTCGTAGGGGGCGGGCTCGCCCGGATGGAGGACGCGGCGCCGGCGACGGACGCCGGCGGCCGAGCGCAGCGCCTCGCGGGTCGTCGAGCGGAAGGAGAAGCCGGAGGCCTTCAAGCGCCGGTTGTCGAGGCCGCGGCCGTGGCGCAGCTGACCGGCCAGGTCGAGCGCGGTCCGCAGGCCGGCGCGCTGGAGAACCCCGGCCAGCAGCCCGACCCCCCACGGCGGCAGCAACGGGGCGGACGAGCGCCCGAGCTCCCGCAACGCCTCGGAGAGCGAGAGGGTGCCGTCGGCGGCGACGATGTAGGGCCCGGTCAGCTGGTGGCGGACGACGTGGGCGACGGCGCGGGCGGCGTCCTCCTCGTGGACGACCTGGAGCGGCGGGTCGAAGCCGAGCACGGTCGGCAGCAGCGGCAGCCGGTCGGCGGCCTGCAGCAGGCCGGTGCCGGCCGGTCCGACCGTGTCGGCCAGCCGGACGAGGGTCAGCTCCAGGCGGCCGTGGCGATCGGCGGCGGCCTGCGCCTCCTGCTCGATCGCGGCCAGCGCCCGCTGGAGCGGCCCGCGCGGGGTCTCGGGCGGGACGGTCTCCTCGCTGACGAAGGCCGGCAGCTCGCGGTGCCAGCCGTAGCGATGGACCGATCCGACGGTCACCAGCCGACGCAGCGGCGAGCCGGCTTCGGTGCAGGCGGCGGCGATCCGCTCGCTGATCGGCTCGTGGCCGGTGAGGGCGCGGTCGTCGAGGCGGGCGACCGCGGCGGCGGCGCGGACGTCGACGAGCACGTCGACCGAGGCGGCGCGGACGACCCGCGGCAGCTGGGCGTAGCCGTCCCCCAGGCGCACGAACTCGGCGGTGCCGAAGGGGGCGGCCGGTGGACGCTCGTCGACCGCGATCACCGTCGCGACCTCCGGCCGGCGCTCCAGCTCGCCGACGATCAGGGCGCCGAGCCGCGAGGCGGCGGCGGTGACGAGGATCCGCAGGCCGCTGGCGTCGTCGGTCATCCGAGCCACCGCGATCCGCGCTCGCCGGCCATCTCGTCGGTGGTCGTCCGCAGCGCCCGGGCGACGGTGACCGCGGCCCGGACGGCCTGCTGGCGGACGTCGCCGCTGCCGCCGGTGGCGACGGCCGGCAGCGCGCGCAGGCGCAGCTTGGCCGGCAGGTAGAGCAGGAAGGCGAGCGGGCCGAGGTGCGGGAAGGTCAGGGTGACGGGCAGCCGGCGGCCTCCGGGCAGGGGCACGCGGCCGAGGACCGGCTGGGCATCATCGGCGCCGACCGCGGCGACCGGAACGACGGGCACGCCGGCCCGCACGGCGGCGACGATCGCGGGCTCGCGGGCGAGCCGGCCGGCCGCGTCGTCGTCCCCGAGCCGGTCGCTGCGGACGGGGAGGACGACCAGCTCGCCCTCGTCGGCGAGCAGCCGGTGGAGGTCGTCGGGGTGGGCGCGGACGGCACCGGCGCGCGGGAGCAGCACCGTCAGGCCGGGCTGGTCGAGCAGCGCCGGAGCGACGCAGATCCGCGCCTGCCGGCGGCGCGGGTGGTCCTCGCGGATCGCCTTGGCCAGCAGCGGCCCGATCGGCGACGCGACGCCGCCGCCGTTGACGACCAGGACGGCGCCGCCGCGGTTCGGGATCCGCGCCGCCTGCTCCAGGTCGATCCGGAACCAGACCTTGTGCGCGGCCTCCCAGACGGTGCGGTCGAGCAGCCCGCTGAAGCGCGCCGAGCGGCCCCAGTCGTCGAGGTCGCGGTCCGGCTCGACGACGGGCAGATGGTCCTCGAGCCCATCGGCCGGAGGGACCGACGGATCGGCCTGTGGCGTGGTCTCCACGACCCCGAATCTTCGCAGGTGTCGTCGCCGAGGCAGGCCCCGACGGGCCGGGCGCGACGCCTGGATTCGCGCAGTTTGCGGGAATCGGAGGGCGGGCCGTGGTGGACGGGCGGCGGCGGGCCGGTGGTCGGGCGGCGATGGTCCGGCGGTCGGGCGGCGCGGTGGCGCGCCGCTGGTCAGCCGGCGGCGCGGCGACGCCGAGCCAGCCGCCCGGGGACGGACTCGCGCGTCGCGGCCGCTGCGGCCTCCTGGCGCTCCCGCTCCCACTCCCGCAGCCGCCACAGGTCGCGGCGAACCCGTCGCCGGGCCAGCTCGGTGCCCGGCGTGGCGATCCGCGCCGAGGCGATCACCCCGTGCTCGTCGCCGGTCAGGGCCATCCAGTGCGCCAGTACGTCGTCGCTCGGCGTCAGGGGATCGGTCGGGTCGACCCCGGCCAGCTGCACCCGGCACTCCCCGAGCAGCGTGGTCGTCTGGGGCAGGAAGACGACGTAAGGCCCGTGCGGGTAGAGCAGGTAGGCGTAGGCGACGCCGGGCGGCGGCCGGCGTCCCGAGGGCGCGGGCGCCCGCCCGCTGCGGCCCCAGACCCGGACGAAGCCGAGATCGCGGTACATCGCCCAGTTCTCGTCGTCGAGGCAGGTGCGCAGCAGTTCCTGGGCGGTCGCCTCCGACCGCCGTCGCTCGGCCCGCCCGGTCCGTCCGCGCTCGATCCACGTGCGCAGCGCCGCGACCCGACGGGCCAACGCTGGGCCCCAGGCCTCGGCGGTGAGCATCAGCGGCAGCAGCACGAAGGCCACCGCGGCCACGATCGCGAGCACGGTCATGGCGCGCCGACCCGCTCGGCGACGGTGGCGGTGACCGCCGCGACCCGCTCGGCGCTGCGACGACGCAGCTCGGGCAGCCCGAGCACGTCGACCGGCCCGGCCCCCGCCCCGACGTCGCGGAGCCCGCGACGAACTGCCTCGCCGGCGATCGCGCGCGCCGCACGGGCGGCGGTGACGAGGTCGTGACCGAGTGCGAGCTGCGCCGCGAGCGTGCTCGAATGGGTGCAGCCGGACCCGTGCGCCGCTCCGTCCGGGTGGCGCTCCCCGCGCAGCAGGGTGATCGAGCCGTCGGCCTGCCGCAGCAGGTCCTCGGCGCGATCGCGGTGGCCGCCGGTGATCAGGACGTTGGCCGGCCCGAGCGCCGCGATCGCCGTCGCCAGCTGCTCGGCGTCGTCGTCGGGACCGCCGGCCTCGCGCGCCTGCGGACCCTCGACCAGCGCCCGCGCCTCGGGCAGGTTGGGGGTCGCCACGGTGGTCCGCGGCAGCAGCCGCTCGACCAGGGCGCGGTGAGCGTCGACCTCGAGCAGCCGCGCTCCGGACTCCGCGACCATCACCGGGTCCAGGACCACGGGGACGTCGGCCGGAACCAGCTCGAGCGCCTCGGCCACGGCCTCGATCGTGGGCGTCGCACCGACCATGCCGATCTTGACGGCGTCGACGCCGAGATCCTCGACCACGGCCCGCACCTGCTCGACGATCGTCTGCCGGTCGATCTGGACGATCCGCGTGACCGCGACGGTGTTCTGCGCGGTCAGCCCGACGATCGCGCTGGTCCCGTGGACGCCCGAGGCGGCGAACGCCTTCAGGTCGGCCTGGATCCCCGCGCCGCCCCCTGAGTCGGAGGTGGCGATCGTCAGGCAGACGGGGGTGCGGACGGACATCTGGAACCGAGGCTATCGCGACCGGGCGTCGCCGTCGCCGTCACCTGGCCGGACGCCCGCCAGCGCGGGCAGCGGGAGCAGCGAGACCGCCCCGTCGAGGCCCCGCCGGAGCCGGCCCGCGGCCTCCAGCTGCCCCAGCCCGAGCAGCAGGTCGTCGGTCGCCGCACGGACCGCATCGGCGTCGACGGGCTCGCGGTCGGTCAGCAGCTGCTCGGGCGTCCGGGGTCCGGCCAGCAGCGCCTCCCCGACCCGCCGCGCCGGCCCGTCGAGCCCGTGCAGCAGGTCGAGCGCGATCGGGGCGCTCCCCGGGCCGCCCGGCAGGACGGTGCCCAGCAGCGCCAGCACGTCGGTGGCGTCCAGCACCGGATGGACGCCACCGCCCCGCAACAGCCCGTTGGTGCCCAGATGACGCGGGTCGAGCGCCGACCCCGGGACCACGCCGAGCGGCCGCTCGAGCTGGACCGCCAGGTCGGCGGTGATCAACGACCCCGAGCGCTGAGCCGCGGCGACGACGACCACGACGTCGGCCAGCGCCGCGATCAGCCGGTTGCGCGCCGGGAAGCCCCACCGCCGCGGGGTGGTGCCGGCCGGCATCTCGCTGACCACCGCCCCGCGGTCCACGATCCGTTCGTAGAGCGGTCGCAGGCTGGCCGGGTGCGCGCGCTCGACCCCGCCGGCGAGCACCGCCACGGTCGTGCGCCGGTCGGCCGGTCCCCCGGTCAGGGCTCCGTCGTGGGCCGCCGCATCGACGCCGAAGGCCATCCCGCTGACCACGGTCACCCCGACGCCAGCCAGCTGCGCCGCCAGCCCCCGAGCCACCGTACGGCCCTCCTCCGGCGCGCGGCGGGCGCCGACGATGGCGACCACCGGCCGTCGCCGCTCGCCGCCGAGCGTCGCGTCGAGTCGGGGCACGCCGCCGAGCACGTGCAGGACCGCCGGCGGATCGGGCAGGTCGAGCAACCGCACCGGATAGGCCGGGTCGTGTCGGCAGATCGCGGCGACGCCGTGACGCCGCTGCTGCTCCGCCGCAGCCGTCAGCAGCTCGTCGTCCCCCTGCCGAGGCGCGCGAAGCTCAGCGGGATCGGCCCCGCCGCGGCCGCACAGCTCGCTGATCAGGGACTCGTCGTCGAGCGCCAGCAGCCGCGCCGGCCGGTCGCGGCGGAACCGCTCCTCGACCATCGGGCTCAGCTCCGCGAGCAACCGGGTGCGCCGCAGGCACGCCGCGCAGGCCGTCATGCCGCCTGCTCCGGCACGTCCTCCGCCACCTGCTGGCGCAGCTGCAGCGCCTCGGCGAGATGCCGGTCGGCGATCGCCACGGTCCCGTCCAGGTCGGCGATCGTCCGCGAGAGCCGCAGCACCCGCGCCCGCCCGCGGGCTGAGAGCGCGCCCGACGCGTAGCAATGCTCCAGCATCGCGCGGGCGTCGCCGTCGAGGTCGACGTCGAGCGGACGTGGCCCGTCCGCCGCCCGCCGCTCGTTGCGGAAGGTCCGGGCCGTCTCGACCCGTGCGCGGATCGTCGCCGAGGAATCCGCGGGCGGGCCCGCGATCTCGGCCCCGGACGGCCGCGGGCAGGCCACGTGCAGGTCGATCCGGTCGAGCAGCGGTCCGCTGAGCCGGCGGCGATAGCGCTCCAGATCGGCCGGGGTGCAGCGACATCGCGGCGCCGGGTGGTGGCCGCACGGGCAGGGGTTGGCGGCGGCGACGAGCAGGACCCGGGACGGGAAGCCGCGCGTGCAGCCCGCTCGCACGAGCACCACGCGCGCGTCCTCGAGCGGTTGCCGCAGCGCTTCGAGCGCGTCGCGGCGGAACTCGGGCAGCTCGTCGAGGAAGAGCACGCCGCGGTGCGCGAGGGTGACCTCGCCGGGACGGATCGCGCCCGCGCTGCCGCCGCCGACCAATCCGGCCGACGACGTGCCGTGGTGTGGCGCCCGGAACGGCCTCGCCGTCACCAGCCCGCGTCCGTCGTGGAGGCCGCAGACGCTGTGGATGCGGGTCACCTCGAGCGCCTCGCGCGCGTCCAGCGACGGCAGCAGGCCCGGCAACCGCCGCGCGAGCATGGTCTTGCCGGTTCCCGGCGGACCGACCAGCAGCAGGCTGTGCGATCCGGCGGCGGCGATCTCCAGCGCGCGCCGGGCCATCCGCTGGCCGCGGACGTCGGCCATGTCCGGTCCGTCCCAGGGCGCGGCCTCGGCCTCCAGCGACGGCTGCCGGTCGTCGCGGCCGCTGTCGGCGACGGCGGCCGCCGCCTCGCGCAGGGTCGTCACCCCGCGCACGGCGAGGTCCGGGACCAGCGCGGCCTCGGCGGTCTGCCCGCGCGGGAGGACGACCGCGTGCAGCTCGGCGGCCCGCGCGCCCTCGGCGACGACGAGCGCCCCGCGCCCGGGACGGATGGCGCCGCCGAGCGACAGTTCCCCGACGACGGCGACCCGGTCCAGGTCGGGCGCCACGAGCTGGCCGCTGGCGGCGAGCACGCCGATCGCGATCGGCAGGTCGAATCCCGGGCCGCCCTTCGGCAGGCTGGCCGGCGCCAGGTTGACCGTGATCCGGCGCTGGGGCAGGTCGTAGCCCTGGTTGCCGAGCGCGGCCCGGACACGCTCGCGCGCCTCGCGGACCGCGAGATCGCCGAGGCCGACGATCGTGAACGAGGGCAGGCCGGGGCGGACGTCGACCTCGACCGCGACCAACCGCGGCTCGAGGCCGTCGATGGTGAACGTCGGGACGCGAGCGAGCATGGGCCGAAGGTAGCCCCGACCGCTGTGCCGGATCAGGGGGTGGTTCGTGCCAATCCGGCCGCGTATTCGTGCCAATTTCGTGCCGTCGCCGACGTCACGAAATTGCACAGGAACGACGCTGAATTGGCGCAGTGCGGCACCCACGCGTCTGCCGCGACGGCCTAGCGTTTCGTCCGTGCCCTCCCCCGCTTCTCGCCCCACCGACCGACCCGCCGCCCGCCCCGATCACCGCCCGCGGATCGGGGCCCTGGGCGAGCGCCTCGCCCGCCGCCACCTCGAGCGGCGCGGGTTCGCGATCCTCGAGCACGGCCTGCGCACCCGCTGGGGCGAGATCGACCTGATCGCGCACGACGGACGCACGCTCGTCTTCTGCGAGGTGAAGACGCGGCGGGCGACGACGGCGGAGGTGGCGCCGTGGACGTCGCTGCACGAGCGCAAGCAGCAGCAGGTCCGCCGGCTCGCCAGCGCCTGGCTGGCCACCGAGCGTCGTGATCGGCCACCTGCGGAGGAGGTCCGCTTCGACGCGATCGCCGTGCTGGTCGACGAGCGGGATCGGCTGCTGCGCCTGGACCATCTGGAGGGCGCCTTCTGACGACCCGCGTCCCCGTATGCCCGGCCCGGCTGGGCCGCGCCGGTCGACGCTCGTCAGTCGGCCGCGATCGGCAGCGACTCGGCGGCGGCGGTCGCGGCCAGCGGCCGCCCTGCCTCGTCGCGCGGAATCTCGATTCCCGCCGCGGCGTAGGCGACCGAGCGGAACGAGCGGCGATGGAGCGGCGAGATGCCGTGGGCCTCGATCGCCTCGCGGTGCGCGGAGGTGGCGTAGCCCATGTGGACGTCGAAGCCCCAGTGGGGGTGGCGGGCGGCGGCGCGGCGCATGAACCGGTCGCGGGTGACCTTGGCCACGATCGAGGCGGCGGCGATGGCGGCGCTGCGGTGATCCCCGCCGACGATCGCGCGCTGGGGATGGCCGTTGTCGGGCACGCGGAAGCCGTCGATCACGCAGAGCGTGCCGGGCTCGGCGACGCGGCCGGCGGCGGTCGACAGCGCCTCCAGGTTCGTGACGTGGAGTCCGCGGGCGTCGAGGCCCTCGACGCTGCGGGTCACCACCGCGACCCGCACGGCGATCCGCAGCACGACCGACAGCAGCCGCTCGCGCTCCTCGGGGGTGTGGCGCTTGGAGTCGTCGAGGCTGCCCAGCGCCCGCACTTCGCGGGGGCCGATCCGGTCGAGGTCGAGCAGGACGCCGCCGGCCACCAGCGGGCCCGCCAGGCAGCCGCGACCGGCCTCGTCGGCGCCGGCCACGAGGCGGCTGCCGAGGCGTCGATCGTGCTCGACGAGCTTGCGGCCGCGACTCACGCCCTCACACTCTGCCGATCCGGCCGGACGGGCGTCGGGCCGGACGGCGTTCCTGGCGCCTCGCCGTCGGCGCGACGCCAGTTGCTCGTGCGGGCGGCCCGGCGGCGACTGGTCGCCGGGCCTTGCGGTCGGGGCCTAGAGGCCGCCGATCTTGCCCGGGGGCCAGTAGGTCGCGAAGGCCTCGCCGACGATCCAGTCGCGCGGGACCGGGCCCCAGTAGCGGCTGTCGTTCGACTCGCCGCGGTTGTCGCCCATCATGAAGTACATGCCCTTGGGCACGGTGATCGGCTTCGGCAGCTGGCAGGCGGTGCCGGTGCCCTCGCCGTCGCAGGTCGAGCTGATGAACGGCTCGCGCGTGGCCTTGCCGTTGCGGATCACCCGGCCGTTGCGGACGGCGATCGTGTCGCCGGGGCCGCCGACGACGCGCTTGATGTAGTTCTCGTCGCTCCACTCGCCGCCCAGGCTGCGGGCGCAGGGCTGGCCGGCGTCGAGGTTGCGCGGCACACCGCAGAGGCCCTCGACGTCGTCGGAGCCCTGGTACCCGGACTTCGACGGCTCGGCGCCGCGCGGCGGGTGGAAGACGATGATGTCGCCGACCTTCGGATCGCTGCCGAGCCGGGTCGAGATCCGGTTCACCAGCACGCGCTGGCCCTCGGTGAGGGTCGGGATCATCGATCCGCTGGGGATCTGGTACGGCTTGACGATGAAGGCCTGGATCCCGAGCGCCAGCAGCAGCGCGACGGCCACCAGGCCGACCAGCTCGACGATCGGGTTGATCCGGCGCTTCTTCTTCGGTGCGCTGACGCGCCGGGCAGCGTCCTGCTGCGTCCGGCGCGCCTCCTCGTCGAGGACGCCCGCGGGGGGCGGCGGGCCGGCAGGAGTCTGGTCGGCCACGGTGGTGCGGTCGGGGTCGGGCTCGGCTGGAGCCTAGGCCTGGGCGGGAGCGTCGTCGGACGCCGCGTCCGCGTCGGCCGGCGCCTCGGCGGCAGCCGCCTCCGGGGCCTCGGTGGCCTCCGAGGCCTCGGCCGCCGGGGTCTCCTCGACCGGGGCCTCGGCGGTGGTCTCCTCGACCACGGCCTCCTCGACCGGGGCCTCCTCGGCGGCGGGCGCCTCGTCGACCGGGGCCGCGGCGGCCGCGGTCTCGTCCGGAGCGACGTAGCGCTTCTCCCGCACGCGGGCGGCCTTGCCGACGCGACCACGCAGGTAGTAGAGCTTCGCGCGGCGGACGTCACCGCGGGCGGCGACGTCGATCTTCTCGATCTTCGGCGAGCTGAGCGGGAACGTCCGCTCGACGCCGACCCCGAACGACTGCTTGCGGACCGTGAAGGTCTCGCGCGCACCGTGGCCCTGGCGCTTGATGACGATGCCCTCGAAGACCTGGGTGCGCCGACGGTTGCCCTCGACCACCTGGAAGTGGACGCGAACGCGGTCGCCCGGCTGGAAATCAGGGTGGGAGCGGAGCTGGCTGCGCTCGAGCTTCTCGATCACGGTCGTCATCGGCGAGGGGCCCGGAGGTCGTGGGAGCGCAACTCAGCGCGCGAACCGGGCAAGATGCACCAGGTTAGCGGAGGACGGCCCTGCCGCGCGGTGCCCCTCCCCCGGGCCCCCGACGTGACCCGACGCGGACGGGGTGCGGGAACGCAGGACGCGCCGGGACGCCGAGCTGGCCGGGCTCCGCCGACGCCGCGGAGGCCACCGACGCCTGCGCCACGACGTCAGTCGTCGGCGGGAGCGCCGTCGGGCGTCGAGGGCGACGCGTCAGCACCACCAGCCGCCGACGGCCCGCCACCGGCAGCAGCCGGACCACCGGCCGGCGACACCCCACCGCCCGCAGCAGTCAGACCACCGGCCGCCGACGGCCCCCCACCGCCCGCGGCGGGCGGCGCGCCCGGCGGCAGGTCGTCGTCGCGGTCGAGGCGCGAGCCCTCGTCGCCGCGCTCGTGGCTGCGGGCGCGGCGCCAGCTGTCGATCTCGCCGTGGTGGCCGGAGAGGAGCACGTCGGGCACCCGCCAGCCGCGGTACTCGGCCGGGCGGGTGTAGTGGGGGTACTCCGGGTCGCCGCCGAGGGCGGCGCTGAAGCTCTCCTCGACCGCCGAGTCCTCGTGGCCGAGGGCGCCCGGGAGCTTGCGGAGGACGGCGTCGGCGACGACCATGGCGGCCAGCTCGCCGCCGGCGATCACGTAGCGGCCGATCGAGAGGGTGTCGGAGCAGAAGTGCTGGACGATCCGCTCGTCGAAGCCCTCGTAGCGGCCGCAGAGCAGGGTGATGCCCTCCTCCTCGGCCGCCAGCTCGTCGACGAAGCGGTCGTCGAGGACGCGGCCGCCGGGGGTCAGGGCGATCACGCGCCGCTGGGTCCGGAGCTCGACCGGATCGCGGTCGTAGATCGCCGAGAGGGCCCGGTCCATCACGTCGACGCGCAGGACCATGCCCGCGCCGCCGCCGAACGGGGTGTCGTCGACCTGGCGGCCCGACAGCTCGGTGTGATCGCGGGGGTTGAAGGTCCGCAGCTCGTGGCCGGCCTCGAGGGCGTTGCGCACGTGGCGCTGGCCGCGGAACCAGCCGAACCACTCGGGGAAGAGCGTCAGGACGTCGAGCTGCACCGGACCATCCTGCCTCAGCCGCGGCTCGGCGCGTCCGGTTCCTCGGCGGGGCCGGCCGCGCCCTCGCCCTCACCCGCCGCCGGCTCCTCCTCGCCGAGGAACTCCAGGTCGACCGTCGCCGTGCCGCCGGCGACGTCCAGCTCCGGAACCGCGTCATGGGTCAGCGGGACCAGCAGCTCCTCGCCCTCGGGGCGACGAACCTCGAGCACGTCGCACGAGGGCAGCTCGCGGACGGCCTCGACGACGCCGACCGGCCGGCCGCTGCGGGAGCGGACGGTCAGGCCGACCAGGTCCTCGGGCCAGTACTCGTCCTCGGGCAGGTCCGGGGTGGCCTGGCGGGGGACGTACAGCTCCTCACCACGGAGGGCGTCGATCGCCTCGCGGCTGGCGACGCCGGCCAGGCGTAGCAGCGGCTTGGCGTCGGTGCCCGTGCGGCGGTCGATCGGGCGCGGGGCGCCGGCGACGTGCACCTGATCGACGACGGCCAGCAGGCGCGCCCGCGGACGGGTCACGTAGAAGCTGCCGTCGAGGCCGTGGGGACGGCCGACCCGACCGGCGCTGACGAAGCCGGGCGGCGCCTGCGGGGAGGCGTCACCGGGCGCGGCCGCGGGGGCCACGCCTCAGCCTTCGTCGTCGACGATGTCGACGAGGACGCGCCGGTCCTGGTGGGCGGCGACGACCTTGACGACGGTCCGCAGCGCGAACGCCGTGCGGCCGCCGCGGCCGATCACCTTGCCGTAGTCGCCCTCGGCGACTCGCAGCTCGAGGACGACGGTGCCGTCGTCCTCCTCCTCGATCCGCTCGACCTCGACCGCGTCGGGATCGTCGACGATCGCGCGGGTGAGGTCGGCCAGGAGCTCGTCGATCACCGGGGGCTCCCGCGGATGAGTCGGATCAGGCCTTGATGCCCTGGATGCGCATCAGCTTCTTGACCGCGGCCGACGGCTGGGCGCCGACGCTGAGCCAGTGCTGGATGCGCTCCTCGTCGAGGACGACCGTCGACGGCTCGGTCTGGGCGTTGTAGCGACCGATGGTCTCGATCACGCGCCCATCGCGCGGGTTGCGGGAATCGGTGGCGACGACGCGCCAGACGGGGTTCTTCTTGGCCCCCACGCGGGTGAGCCTCAGTGCGACAGCCACGGACGTCCTTCGTTCAAAACAGGTCTTGGGAACGGCGCACGCGGGTACGAACGCCTGGCGCCAAGGCAGAGAACCTTAGCGGACGGGGGCCGATCGGCGACGTGCGGTCTAGCGCCGCCGCCGACGGGCCGCCCGGCTGCCGCCGCGGACACCGGCCGCGTTGCCCCCGCCGGCACCGGGCATCCCCGGTCCGCCGGGGCCGCCGGCCTGGTTCAGCAGCCCGGCCATGTCGCGCATGCCGCCCTTGGTCATCTGCTTCATGACCTTGCGCATCTGCTGGAAGTTCTTCACCAGCTGGTTGACCTGCTGGACGCTGGTGCCCGAGCCCTTGGCGATCCGCAGCCGCCGCGAGCCCTTGATCAGCTCCGGGTTGCGCCGCTCCTTGGCCGTCATCGAGAGGATGATCGCCTCGACGCGGTCCATCTCGCGGTCGTCGATCTGGGCGCCCTGGAGCTGCGACCCGACGCCCGGCAGCATCCCGAGGACCTTCGAGAGCGGGCCCATCCGCCGGATCATCTTCATCTGCTTGAGGAAGTCCTCGAGCGTGAACTCGTTGCGGCGGAACTTGCGCTCCAGGTCCTTCGCGTCGGCCTCGTCGAACTGGCGCTGGGCGCTCTCGACCAGCGACAGCACGTCGCCCATGCCGAGGATCCGCTGCGCCATCCGGTCCGGGTGGAAGACCTGGAAGTCGCCGAGCTTCTCGCCGGTCGAGGCGAACAGGATCGGCTTGCCGGTGACCGCCTTGACCGACAGCGCCGCGCCGCCGCGGGCGTCGCCGTCGAGCTTCGACATCACCACGCCGTCGAAGCCGGCCGCGGCCGAGAACTGCTCGGCGACGTTGACCGCGTCCTGACCGGTCATCGCGTCGACCGTCAGCAGCACCGTCTGCGGGCGGACCGCGTCGCGGATCGCCACCAGCTCGGCCATCAGCTCGGCGTCGACGTGGAGCCGGCCGGCGGTGTCGACGATCAGGACGTCCTTGCCGTCCTGCTTCGCCTGGTCGAGCGCCCAGCGCGCGACGTCGAGCGCCGGCAGCTCGGTGCCGCGGTCGTAGACCGTCGCCCCCGCCTGGCCGCCGACCAGCCGCAGCTGCTCGACCGCGGCCGGGCGCTGGACGTCGCAGGCGGCGAGCGCGACCGAGGAGCCCTTCTCCTCCTTGAGGTACTTCGCCAGCTTCGCGACCGCGGTCGTCTTGCCCGAGCCCTGGAGACCGGACATCAGGATCACCGTCGGCGGCCGGGGCGAGAACTCCAGCTCGATCGACTCGCCGCCGAGCAGCCCGACGAGCTCCTCGTGGACGATCCCGACCACCTGCTGGCCGGGGTTCAGCTGGCCGAGCACGTCGGCGCCGAGGCAGCGCTCCTTGACCGTGTTCGTGAACGACTTCACGACCTTGAAGTTGACGTCGGCCTCGAGCAGCGCGAGACGGATCTCGCGCATCGCGGCGTTGACGTCGGCCTCGGTCAGCGTGCCGCGCTGGCGGACGTCGTCGAGCGTGGCCTGGAGCTTCTCGGAGAGCGCGTCGAACACGGGCCCGTCAGTGTCGCACGGCGCGGGCCGCGCGGGGTCGGCGGCTGGTCAGCGGAGCGGGTCGGGGTCGGGGTCGGGGTCGGGGCCGTCGACGTCGTCCCACTCCTCGGCCGGCGGCTCGGCCCCGACCTCGTCGTCCTCCTCGTCGGGCTCGACCGCGACCGCCTCCCCCGCCTGCTCGCGGGCCAGCCGCCGCAGCCGCCGGAGGTCGGCGGCCATCATCCGCGACAGCTCGGCGGCGATCCCGCGGCGGGCGATCCGCAGGCTCAGCGGCAGGTCGAGCCCGATCCGCATCGTCGCCCGCGAGCCGCCGTCGCCGGTCGCCTCCAGCTCCAGCACCACCCGCGCGGTGACCGCGCGCCAGTCGACCTCGACCTCGAGCAGCTCGGGCACGATCGCCCGCCGCACGCGGACGTCGAGCACCAGCGCGATCCCGCCGTGGCGGACCCGCGGCCGGAAGTGGAGGAAGCCGCGCGGCCGGACCTCGCGGACCTGGACCAGCCAGCGGTCGATCGTGCCCGGCTCGACCGTCAGCGGGAAGGCGACCGCCGGCGGCAGCGGCAGGTCGACGCTGCGCTGGATCCAGTGCATGGCGCGCGACGGCGACCGGAGGCGCGACCGCGGCGACGAGCGTCGCGGTCGCGGTCGCGCGGAGGGCGGCTAGGCCGCCGGCCCGCTGGTCGGCGGCTTGTCGCCCGGGTTCAGCACGCCGCCGATCCCCGACAGCGCCTTCGTGAACTCGGACGGGATCACCCAGACCTTGTTCGCCTCGCCCTTGGCCAGCTCCGGCAGCATCTGCAGGTACTGGTAGCTCAGCAACTCCTGGTCGGGCCGGCCGGCGTGGATCGCCTCGAAGACGGTCCCGATCGCCTTCGCCTCGCCCTCGGCGCGGAGGATCGCCGACTGCTTGGCGCCCTCGGCCTTCAGCACCGCCGACTCCTTCTCGCCCTGGGCGGTGAGGATCTGCGACTGCTTGACGCCCTCGGCGTTGAGGATCGCGGCGCGGCGGTCGCGCTCGGCCCGCATCTGCTTCTCCATCGCCTCCTGGATCGACCCGGGCGGATCGATCGCCTTCAGCTCGACGCGGCCGACGCGGATGCCCCACTTGCCGGTCGCCTCGTCGAGGACCGTCCGCAGCTGGCCGTTGATCTCGTCGCGCGAGGTCAGCGTCTGCTCCAGCGTCAGGCCGCCGATCACGTTCCGCAGCGTGGTCACCGTCAGCTGCTCGATCGCCTGCATCGGGTTGGCGACCTCGTAGGTGGACGCCTTCGGATCGGTGATCTGGAAGTAGAGGACCGTGTCGATGCCGACCGAGACGTTGTCCTCGGTGATCACCGCGTTCGGCGGGAAGCTGACGACCTGCTCGCGGAGGTCGAGCAGCGGCAGCAGCCGGTCGATGAACGGCACCGTGATCCGCAGGCCCGGATCGAGCGTGCGCTGGTAGCGCCCCAGCCGCTCCACGATCCCGGCGCGGGCCTGGGGGATGATGCGCACCGTCTTGGCCGCCAGCAGCAGGGCGAACAGCGCGAGGATGGCGAGGATGGCGATGACCACGGGAAGCTCCTGGGTTCAGCGTCGGGGAGGCCGGAGACTAGTCGCTGGCGCGGCGGCCGTCAGTCGGTGACGATCGCGGTCGCGCCGCGGATCTCCAGCACCGTGACCGTGTGGCCGGCCGGGATCTCGGCCCCGTCCTCGGTCCGCGCGGTCCAGACCTCGCCCTCGAGCCGGATCTGGCCGGCGCCCTCGGGACCGGTCAGCGGCTGCAGCACCAGCGCGGTCCGGCCGATCAGGGCCGCGGTGCCGGTCCGCGTGGTCGAGGGCTGGCGCAGGTGGCGGCGGGCGATCGGGCGGAAGAGCAGCATGCAGACCGCGGTCACGACGGCGAAGACCACCACCTGCGGGGCCAAGTCACCGCCGGCGCCGGCCACGATCGTCGCCCCCGCCGCCCCGGCCGCGAAGGGGGCCAGGAACAGCGACAGCGTCAGCGCCTCGGCGACGCCGAAGCCGACCGCGATCAGGAGCCAGACGATCCAGTCCTCCATTGCCGCGGAATCTACCGGGAGCGGAGCCGCGCCAGCGAGCGCGGACCGTCGCCCGCGGCGGCCGCCCTCAGCCCGCGGCCAGCGGGTCGCGCTCGTCCGGGCGGATCAGGGCGCTGGCGAAGTCGTCGGCGTCGAACGGGCGCAGGTCCTCCAGCGCCTCGCCGATCCCGATCAGCTTGACCGGGATCGACAGCTCCTGGGCGATCGCGATCGCGATCCCGCCCTTGGCGCTGCCGTCGAGCTTGGTCAGGACGATCCCGGTCACCGGCGCCGCCTGCGAGAACTCCTTCGCCTGGCGGAGCCCGTTCTGGCCGGTGGTCGAGTCGACGGTCAGGAGGATCTCGTGCGGGGCACCGGGCATCTGCTTCTCGATCACCCGCCGGACCTTGGCCAGCTCCTCCATCAGCGGCAGCTGGGTGTGGAGCCGGCCGGCGGTGTCGACGATCACCACGTCGGCCCCGGCCTCGCGACCGCGGCGGACCGCCTCGAACGCCACCGACGCCGGGTCGCTGGCCCCGCCCGGCACGCTGGCCACGACCTCGACGCCGGCCCGCTCGCCCCAGATCTGGAGCTGCTCGACCGCCGCCGCGCGGAAGGTGTCGGCCGCGCCGAGCACGACCTTCTGGCCGAGCTGGGTCGCCAGCGTGTGGGCCAGCTTGCCGATCGAGGTCGTCTTGCCGGTGCCGTTGACCCCGCAGACCATGATCACCGTCGGCCCGTGGCGGAGGTCGATCGTGGCCTCGCCGTCGGGCCGCGCCGCCTCGGCCAGCAGCTCGGTCAGGCGGTCCTGCAGCGCCGCCGGATCGGTGGTGCCGCCGGTGGTCGCCTCCTGCTCCAGCCGGCCGACGATCTCGGCCGTGGCCTTGGCCCCGACGTCGGCCATGATCAGCGCCTCCTCCAGGCGCTCCCAGGTCTCGTCGTCGAGGTTGTCGAAGAGCGTCTGCGTCAGCTCGGCGCCGAGCGCGTCGCGGGTCTTCTTCAGGTTCTGGCGCAGCCGCTTGAAGAAGCGACCGCGCTTCTCGGGCGCGTCGGCGGCCGCGGTCAGCGCACCGGCGCGCGCCTCGTCGAGGGTGAAGAGCTCGGTCCACTCGCGCGCCATCGCCGCCGACGATAGCGCCGCGTAGGATCGGCGCGTGCCCGCCTCCCCCGTCCGTTTCACCGTCGAGCGCTCCGACGCGCAGCCGGGCACCGGGCTGCTGGACGCGTTCCTGGCCGAGATCGAGGCGCTCTACGGTCCGCCGACCGGCCCCTGGCCCTCGGCCGACCCCGACGAGCTGGCCGCTCCCGGCGGCGCCTTCCTGGTCGGCCGGATCGACGACCGGGCCGTCGCCTGCGGCGGGGTCAAGACGATCGAGGTCGCGGTCGAGGAGGGCGGCGCCCCGCGCCCGATCGCCGAGATCAAGCGGATGTACGTCGCCCCCGACGCCCGCGGCCGCGGCGTCGCCCGGGCGCTGCTGGCCGCGCTCGAGGAGCAGGCGCGGGCGATCGGCCACGACGTCGTGCGGCTCGACACCGGGCCCGACCAGCCCGACGCGCTGCACCTGTACCGCTCGGCCGGCTACCGCGACGTGCCCGACTACAACGGCAACGCCCGCGCGACCCACTGGCTGGAGAAGCGGCTCGGCTGAAGCATGCGGGCCCTGGTCACCGGCGCCGCCGGCTTCATCGGCAGCCACCTGGTGGCGACGCTGCGGGAACGCGGCTGGCAAACGATCGGCGTCGACCGGCGGCCGGGAGCGGACGTCACCGGCGACATCGCCACGCTCGACCTCGACCCGCTGGTGAGCGGGGTCGACGTCGTCTTCCACCTGGCCGGCCGGGCCTCGGCCCGCGCCAGCTGGCGGACCGCCTTCGACGACTACCTGCACGACAACGTCCGCGCCACCCAGCGGCTGCTGGAGGCCGCCCACGCGGCCCGCGTCGGGCGGGTGGTGCTGGCCTCGTCGTCCTCGGTCTACGGCGACCCCCGGCGGCTACCGACCCCGGAGGACGCGCCGCTGCGGCCGATCTCTCCCTACGGCGCGACCAAGCTGATGGCCGAGGGGCTGGCGACCGCCTACGGCGCCCAGGGCCTCGACGTGGTCGCGCTCCGCTACTTCACCGTCTACGGCCCCGGACAGCGGCCGGACATGGCGCTCCAGCGGGCGATCGCGGCGGCGCTCGGCGGCGGCGAGCTGCTGGTCTTCGGCGACGGCCGCCAGAGCCGCGACTTCACCTACGTCGCCGACGCGGTCGCGGGCACGATCGCCGCCGCCGAGCGCGGGCCGGCGGGCGAGGTCTACAACCTCGGCGGCGGCGAGCGGGTGACGCTGGCCGACGCGCTGGCCCAGGTGCGGGCGCTCTGCGGCGGGCGGCTGCGGACCGTCCCGGCCGCGGCCCACGCCGCCGACGTCCGCCACACCGCCGCCGACACGACCCGCGCCCGGCGCGCGCTCGGCTGGGAGCCCGGCTGGACCCTGGCCGCCGGGCTGGCCGTCCAGGTGGCGGCCGAGCGGGACGCGCTCGGCGCCGCCGGCTGAGCCCGAGGCCCAGAGCCCGGCCTCCGGCGCCCGCTCAGCGCGGCAGCAGCCCGGCCCGCTCGCGGCGGACGCGGGTGGCGCGAGCGGCCTGGTCGTCGAGCGGCCGCCGGAAGGGGACCACGTGGTGGCGCTCGCGGAACGGCGCCGCCTCGTCGACGACGTTCCAGCCGGCCGCGGTCACCAGCCGGTCGGCGGCGGCGTAGAGCGAGGCCGCCGGGTGGACGTCGCGCCAGACCACCCCGCGCGGCAGCCCCGGCGGGCGCCGCGGGGAGACCAGCACCAGCGGCACGTCGACGCCCTCGATCCGCTGGTGCTCGCGGGCGGTCGCCACCAGCTCCAGCGTCTCCTCGTCGGGGCCGCTGTGGACGACCAGCCAATGCGGCCCCGGCGCCGCCCGCCGCGGCCGGTGCTGCTCGCGCTCCGGCGTCAGCTCCTCGACCACGTCGCTGCGCTCGCGCAGGAACCGCTCGTGTTCGGGCTCCAGCGGCTCCAGCAGGTGGGTGACGGCGAAGTGGATCCGGCCGGCCCCGATCCGCTCGCGGTAGCGCGACCAGCGCAGCCGGCGGGCGACGTGGCGGATCGGCACGCCCTCGATCCCGTCGAGCTCGCCGAGGATCCCGAGCGGGAACGCGTCGACCACCAGCTCGCTCGGCTGCTGGACGGCGATCAGGTCGCGGATCCGCCGCGGCTCGCGCTCCAGTCCCTGGGCGACCCGGACCACCGGCAGGCCGCCGGTGACCCGCTCGTCGCGGGCGAAGCGCGAGGCGGTCAGCAGCGCCGCGCGGTCCTCCAGGCCGAGGGTCCGGATCACCCGCCGGGCCCGCACCAGGTGGCCGAGCCCGCCGCCGATCGCGTAGTACAGGACCCGGCCCGCGGTCACGCCGACCAGCCTCCCGCGACCGCGGTCTCCGCCGCCGGGCGGGGCTCGCGGCGGACGTCGGCCAGCGCGGCCAGGTAGCGCGCCGTCTCGTCGCGGGCGTCGAGCTGCTCGACCGCCAGCGCCCGGCAGGCGTCGGCCAGCGCGGCCGGGTCGAGCGTCGCCGCCCGCTCCAGCGCCCAGGCGCAGCCGGCCTCGTCGCCGGCCTCGAACAGCAGCCCGGTCTCGCCGTCCGTCAGCACGTCGGCCATCCCCGCCACCCGCGAGCCGATCACCGGGATCCCGAGCGCGACCGCCTCGACCAGCACGTTCGGCAGCCCGTCGTAGAACGAGGGGATCGCCACCCAGTCGCAGGCGGCGTACCACGGCAGCAGCTCGTAGCGGTCGAGGAACGGCAGCGCCGTCCACGAGAGCTGCTCGCGGTGCTCGGCCAGCCAGGCCTCCATCGCCGGGTCCAGCTCGCCCGCCAGCAGCAGGTGGAAGGCGTCCGCCCGCCCCGAGCGGACCAGTGCGTCGAGCAGGAAGGTGCCGCCCTTCTTCGGCTTCAGGTGGCCGAAGAGGCCCAGCACCCGCCGCCCCGCCGGCACCGTCGCCGCCCGCCAGTCGGCCGCGGCGGCGCGGTCGGAGGGGCTCAGCGTCCAGTCCTCGAGGTCGATCCCGTTGGGGATCCAGCGGACGGGCACCTCGGGGTGGAGAGCCGAGATCCGCTCGACCTTGTCGCGCGCGACCGCCGCCACCAGCGCCGAGCGGCCGAGGGCGTCGGCCAGCAGCGGCCGCCGGCGGGCGGAGAAGACCGCGGCGTCGAAGTCGTTGCCGCGGATCAGCGTCACCAGCGGCACCCCCAGCCAGGCGGCCAGCACCGGCGCGACGGTGATCGGCCGGGTGCCGCCGAAGGCGACCACGTGGGTCAGCTGCTCGCTGACCGGGTCGGCCCGCAGCGCCGACCAGGCGCGGTTGAAGGCGTGCGGCGGGTCGTCGTCGACCGGGCAGGCGAGGTAGCGGCCGCCGGCCTGCCGCTGGATCGCGAACGGCGCGCTGCCCGGTCGCGCCCGCGGCACCACGTGGAGGACGTCGACGGTCGCGCCGGCGCCGCGCAGGCCGCGCACGATCCGGTCGCAGGACTGCGCCATCCCGCCGCGGGCCGGCGGGTAGGTCTCGGTCACCCACAGCGGACGCAGCTCAGGAGTCACCGAACCCGCCGCCGTCGTCGTCCGCGAAGTCGTCCTGCTCGTGCCAGCGGTAGCCGTCGCCGGCCCAGTAGCTGTCGTGGCTGGCCCACCAGACCGGCTCGTAGCCATGGTCGTCGTAGTAGCGGCGGCGGTAGCGGGCCGTCCGCGCGCGGGCGTGGACCGGGTCGAGGACCGCGTCGGGCCCGCGGCCGCGGGCTGGCTCGACCACGCTCAGGTCGGCGGTGGCGGCCTCCTCCGCCTGGCGCGCCGCGCACTCGACGCAGACCCGGGCGTCGACCCGCGGCGCCAGGTGCTCGTGGCACATCCGGCGCCCGCAGAGGTCGCAGGTGGCCGTCGCCGGCCGGTCGCAGTCGCGGAGCGTGAAGAACCCGCGCTTGCCGGCGCAGGGATCGAGGCCGGCGGTCACAGCTTCTTCCTCCGGGCCGGCTCGACGCGGCCGTAGGCGCGGGCCAGCAGGTCGACGACGTGGGCCGGATCGATCGGTCCACCGGCGCCGCTGGCCTTCACCACCCGCCGCTCGCGGACGACGGTGCGGCCGTCGCGGGCGGCGATCCGCTCGCGGTCGGTCGGCGGCAGCGCCCCGCCCCCGGGCCCGGCGGCGGCGTAGTTCTTGGCCGGGAAGGCGACGGCCACGTCCAGCTGGACCCGCCGCTTGTCCTTGACCTTGGTCTTGATCTTGCCGCGCGGGTTGCGCTTGGTCCGGCGCGAGCGGCGGACGTGCTCGACCGCCTCCAGCCGCACGTCGGCGCCGTCGGCGAAGCGGACCCGGGCGTGGAGGAACGGGTCGGCGTAGAAGAAGTCGACGATCCGGTGGTAGGCGCCGCGGGCGTAGGGGTCGCTCGACCCCGTCTGCTTCTCGTCGGCGGTCGGCCCGCGGAGGTCGAGGCCGAGGGTCAGCGGCGCGTCGTCGGCGGCGTCCTCGGCCAGCAGCGGCAGCAGCGGCAGCGCCAGCCCGAGCGCCGCGTCGCCGAGGTCGAGCCGCTTCAGCCGCCCGCGCCGCAGGTGCAGGACGACGATCGGGACCGTCACCAGCACCAGCAGCGCCAGCGCGACCAGCGGCGCCAGGAAGAGCAGCACGAAGACCAGCAGCCCGCCGCCGAGGTAGAGCCACAGCAGCGCCTTGCCCGCCCGCGAGCGCGCGGCGTCGGCCTGGCCGTCGAGCACCTGCAGCGGCGCCAGCAGCGCGTGCCACTCGTCGGCTGATCGCTCGCCCTGGACGACCTTCGTCCGCAGCAGCTCGCGCTGGTCGGCGGAGAGCGCGCCGAGGCTGGCGCGGACGCCCGTCACGGGCGCACCGCCGGCGCGTCGTCGAGTCCGATCGCGGGCACGGGGCGCATTCGATCACGTCGCGCCGCCAACGTCGAGTAGCAGTCGCGGAGGGCGTCGGTGGCGTGGGTCCAGGTCAGCCCCGCGGCGACCCGCCGGCGGCCGGCGCGGCCCATCTCCGCGACCCGCTCGGGGTGGTCGAGCAGGACCCGGATCGCGCGCGCCAGCTCGGCCGGCCGGTCGGGGTGGACCAGCCGCCCCTCGACCCCGTCGTCGACCAGCTCACGGACCGCCGGCAGGTCGGAGGCGACCACCGCCGTCCCCGAGGCCATCGACTCCAGCAGCTTCAGCGGCGAGCAGCCCTGGACGACGTTGCGCTCGCAGTCGCGGAGCGGGGCCAGCGAGAGCGCCGCGTGCTCGCGCCACGGCGCCAGCTCGGCCTCGGGCAGCGCCACGTGCCACTGGACGCGATCGGCGACGCCCAGCCGCTCGGCGAGCTTGACGTAGGGCTTGGTGCGGCGGCGGTGGACCGACGAGCAGACGACCAGGCCGAGGTCGTCCAGGTCCTCCAGCCGGGCCAGCGCCCGCAGCGCCGTGTCGAGCCCCTGCCACGGCTGGACGGCCCCGAAGTAGAGGAGGTAGCGCGGCGGGGCGGCGGCCGGGCGGGCGGTCGCCGGTGGCAGGTCGGCGCCGTTGGGGATCACGTGCAGCCGCTCGCGGCCGACCCCGCGGGCGGCCAGCGCGGCGGCGATCGCGTGGGCCGGCGTGACCACCGCGTCGGCCGCGTCGAGGCAGCGCCGCTCCAGCTCGGCGACCCGGTCGAGGGTCGCGCGCGGGATCCGCGGGAACAGGAACGGCAGCTCGATCGAGGGCAGGCCGTTGACCTCGTAGACCAGCGCCGGCCGCGCGCCCGGCGGGCGGTCGGCGAACCGCTCGACGATCGGCAGGCCGCTCCAGGGGTCGCGGAAGTGGCACAGCTCGAGCGTCTTGGCGTGGTCGTCGAGCAGCACGTCGAGCCGCGCCCCGAAGGCCAGCGCCCGGGCCAGGAAGCGCGGCTCCGGACGCTCGAAGCGGACCACCTCGACCGGGCCCTCGCGCTGGTACGGCGGCAGCCCGTCGCCGCCGAGCACGTAGAGCAGCCCGCCGCCGTGGTGGTCGAAGAGCGTCCGCGCGAAGCGGTCGATGTGGACGGCCGAGCCCTTGCGCGACGGGAAGCGGTCGAACGACGCGTAGAGCGCGCGGTGGCCGGCGGCCGGGGGCATCGGCCGCCCACCCTAGCGTGGGGTCAGCCCGGATCCGGGCTCAGCCGGCGGCCGAGAGCCCGGGCAGGTGCGGCGTCTGGTCGCCGTCGCGCTGGTCGAGCCGGCGCGAGACGACCTTCGAAACGCCGTCGCCGCCCATCGAGACGCCGTAGAGGGCGTCGGCGACCTCCATCGTCCGCTTCTGGTGCGTGACGACGATGAACTGGGCGCGGTCCTTGTAGCGCCGCAGCAGCTGCAGGAAGCGGTCGATGTTGAGGTCGTCGAGCGCGGCCTCGACCTCGTCGAGCACGTAGAAGGGGCTCGGCTTGGCCAGGAAGACGGCGAACAGGAAGGCGATCGCGGTCATCGTCTTCTCGCCGCCGGAGAGCAGCGTCAGCCGCTTCATCGACTTGCCGGCCGGGGTGATCTCGATCTCGACTCCGACGTCGTCCTCGCGCTCGACCTCGTCCTGGTCGGCGTCGTCGAGCGACTCCTCGCCCTCCCCCTCGCCGTCGGCCTCGTCCTCCGTCTCGCGGACCAGCCGCAGCCGGCCGGAGCCGCCGGGGAAGACGTGCCGCGACAGCTCCTCGAAGTTGCGGGCGCAGGCGGCGAAGGTCTGCTCGAAGGTCTCGCGGATCTGGCGGTCGGTGTCGCGGACGAACGCCCGCAGCTCGCGCAGGGCCGTCTCGAGGTCGGTCCGCTGGGCCTCGATCTCGTCGACGTGCTCGCGGGCCTCCTCGTAGGCCGCCTGGGCCAGCGGGTTGACCGGGCCGAGCGTCTCGCGGCGCTTCTGGAGCCGGGCGATCCGCTGCCGCAGCTGCTCGGCGGTCTCGGCGTCGAGCGGCTCCTCGGCCGGCTCGGCGGGCAGCCCCAGCCGCTCGGCCAGCTGGCCCAGCTCGAGCCCGATCTCGTGCTCCTGGTCGCGGGCCCGCTGGGCGGCGACCTCGGCCGTCGTCAGCCGGTCGCCGATCCGCCGCAGCCGCTGGTTGAGGTCGGCCTCGCGCTGGGCGCAGGCCCGCAGCCGGCCGGCCACGTCGTCGCCGGCGGCGCGGTCCTCGGCGACCGCCTGCTCCAGCTGGGCGTGACGGTCGCGGACGGCGCGCAGGGCGGCGGCCAGCGCCTCGGTCAGCCGCTCGCCGGCGGGGACGACGGCCTCGTCGGCGGCGATCGCCGTCTCCAGCGTCGTGACCCGCTGCTCGCGCTCGGCCCGCTCGCGCTGGAGCCGCTCGGCGGTCCGCCGCTCGGCGGCCAGCTCGCCGAGGATCTGGGCCCGGCGGACGGCGGTCGGCCCCTCGTCGGGGGCGTCGCGGCGGCGCTGGAGCGCGCGGGTCGCGTCGCGCAGGGCCTCCTCGGCGTCGACGACCGCGCGCCGCGCCTGGCGGGTCCGCTGCTCGGCCTCCTCGCGCTCGTGGGCCAGCTCGGCGACCTCGTCGCGCAGCGCCTCGACGTCGGCGACGGCGGCCTGCTCGGCCTGGACCGCGCGCTCGCTCTCGGAGACCAGCCGGTCGCGGCGGTTGCGCTCGGCCAGCACCCGCTCCTCGCCGCCCTGGGGCGAGCGGTGCAGCTCGCCGCTGCCGACGTCCCAGACGTGGCCCTCGGGGGTGGCGAGGATCCCGGCGAAGCCCTTCGGGGCGGCGTCGGGCAGCGCCTCGACCAGCCAGGCGTCGGCCAGCAGCCGGCGGACGATCGCGACCCCGGCCGCGTCGCCGCTGACCTCGTCGGCCAGCCGGCGGGCGTCGGCGATGCCCGGCCCGCTGGCGCCGTCGGGACCGTCGCCCGGCCCGGCGTCGCCGGCCAGCAGCACCCGGGCGCCGTCGCGGCCGCCGCCGTCGAGCAGCCCGCGGGCCGCGGGCAGGTCGTCGGCGACGCTCGCCCCCAGGCGGCCGTCGAGCGCGGCGGCGACGGCCAGCTCGGCGCCGTCGGCGACCCGCAGCCCGTCGGCCAGCGAGGCGCCGCGGCTGCCCGCGCCGTGGGCGCGCAGGAACTGGTTCGCCTTCGCCAGCTGGGCGCCGACCGCGGCGGCCTCGCGGCGGGCCGCCTCGGCGGCCTGCTCGAGCGCCCGCCGGCGGGTCCGGATCGCCTCGCCGCGGGTCTCGACCTCGGCCGCCTCGGCCTTGACCGCGTCGGCGGCCGCGGTCGCCTCGACGACCTTGCCCTCGGCGACGACGCGGGCCGCCTCCAGCACCTCCAGCTCGCGCTCCAGGGTCTCCTGGCGCTCGCGGTTGAGCGCCTCCAGCTCCTGCTCCAGCGCGGAGATGCGGGCGTTGCCGGCCTCGTCGGGCTTGTCGGCGGCGGCCGCGGCCCGCAGCTCCAGCAGCTGCTCCTGGCGGCGCTCGATCCGCTCGGCCAGGTTCTGGCGGCGGTCGGCGACCCGCTCCAGCCGCAGCTCGATCCGGTCGGCCGCGGCGGCGGCGCGGCGGGCGCGCTGGGCCAGCCGGTCGCGCCGCTGGGCCTGCTCGGCCAGCGCCTCCTCGGCCTCGCGGCGCTCGGCGACGACGGCGTCCAGCTCGCCCTGGGCGGCCTCGCGCTCGGCGCGGGCGGCGGTCGTCTCCTGCTCGGCGGCGGCCAGCTGGGCGCGGCGCTCGCGGAGCCCGTCGCGGACCAGCTCCCAGCGGGCCTCCGTCGTCTGCCGCTCCAGCCGCTCGTGCAGCTCGGCCGCCTCGGCCTGGCGCTTCAGCGGCCCCAGCTGCTTGCGGGCCTCCTGCTCGACCAGCAGCGCCTGGTCCAGGTTCTCGCGCGTGCGCTCCAGCTTCAGCTGCGCCCGGCGGCGGCGCTTGCGGTGCTTGCCGAGGCCGGCCGCCTCCTCGATCAGCAGCCGCCGGTCCTTCGGCTTCGAGGTCACGATCGCCTCGACCCGGCCCTGCGAGACCACCGAGTGCGCCTCCTTGCCGAGCCCGGTGTCGGAGAGCACCTCCTGGACGTCGGTCAGCCGGCACTTGGCCCCGTTCAGCCGGTAGCCGCCCTCGCCCGAGCGGTCGAGCCGGCGGACGACCGAGATCTCGGAGACGGGCAGGTCGACGGTGCCGTCGGAGTTGTCGAGCACCAGCTCGACCTCGGCCGCGCTGCGGGCCTGGACGCCCTTGCCGCCGCCGAAGATCACGTCCTGCATCGACTGGCCGCGGATCGCCAGCGGCCGCTGCTCGCCGAGCGCCCAGAGGACGGCGTCGGTGACGTTGCTCTTGCCCGAGCCGTTGGGGCCGACCACGACCGAGACGCCCGGGTCGAACTCCAGGCGGGTGCGGTCGGGGAACGACTTGAACCCCTTGAGGGTGACGGACTTCAGGTGCATCTGGCCGGGGGGATCAGGCGGACACCCCGAGGGTGGCGATCGCCTCGCGGGCCGCCTCCTGCTCGGCCAGCTTCTTCGAGCGACCGCGGCCGGAGCCGACGACGGCGTCCTCGACGGTCGCCTCGACCACGAACGTGCGGGCGTGCGGCTCGCCCAGCTCCTCGACCACCCGGTAGACGACCGCGCGGCCGCGGGCCATCAGCCACTCCTGCAGCTTGCTCTTGTGGTCGGCGGGGTGGTCGAGCGACTCCTCCAGCTCGGGCGCGAAGGCCTCGACCACGGCCAGCGCCGTCGTCTCGTAGCCGTGCTCCAGGAAGCAGGCGCCGATCACCGCCTCGCAGACCGAGGCCAGCACCCGCTCGGTGCGGGTCAGGTCAGCGACCCGGGTCTGGAGGTTGGCCGGGGCGATCTCGGCCATCCGCCGCGGGACCTCCAGCCGCTCGGCGACCCCGCGGCAGGCGGCGCCGGAGACGGTGCCGGCGCGGACCTCGGTCAGGCGGCCGGCGCCGAAGCGGTCGGCGTCGAGGGTCCGGAAGAGGTGGGTCGAGACGGCCAGCTCGAGCACGCTGTCGCCGAGGAAGGCCAGCCGCTCGTAGCTGTCGGCGCGACGGCTGGTCCACGAGGCGTGGCTGAGCACCTGCCGGCGGAGGCCGTCCGGCAGCGCGTCGAGCAGGTCGCGCAGCCGGTCGGTGGCGGTGCTCTCGTTCACGGCGACCGCCTACGCGGCCGCGGGCAGGTGCCGCAGGACGGCGTCGACGGCCTCGCCGACGGTGGTGATCTGCGCGGCCTCGTCCTCGGGCAGCTGGACGCCGTGGGTGTCCTCCAGCTCCTGGACCAGCGTGAACAGGTCCAGCGAATCGGCCTCGAGGTCCTCCCGCAGGCGGGTGGTCTCGGCGATGGCCTCCGGGTCGACCTCCAGCTCGTCGGCCAGATGGCGCCGGACGATCTCGAACACCTCGTCGCGCGTCATGGTCGGGAAACGCTAGCTGGTGGGGCGGGCGGTGGCGATCTCGGCCCCCGCCGCCCCGCCGGTCCGGCGCAGCGCGCCGGCGGCCTGGAGGTCGTGGTGGACCAGCTCGACGACGTCGCGCTCGACCCCGCGGGCGGCCCGCACGATCGCCTCGGCGAAGCCGTTGCGGGTGAAGCGGCCGTGGGGCACGACGCCGAGCGAGCGCAGGCCCAGCAGGTAGGCGCCGCCCGGGCCCTCGGGGTCGATCTCGCGCCGGAAGCGGCCGAGCGCCGGCTTCAGCAGCAGCCCGCCGACCATCGCCATCGGGTTCGACTTGGCGGCGGCGCGGATCTCGCGGACGACGGTCTGCGAGACGCCCTCGATCAGCTTCAGCGTGACGTTGCCGGTGAAGCCGTCGGTGACGACGACGTCGGCCGCGCCCTCGGTGACGTCGGTGCCCTCGATGTTGCCGACGAAGTCGACGTAGGGGTTGTCGGCCAGCCGCTGGCGCAGCAGGCCGTGGACCTCGACCACGTCCGGCGTGCCCTTGGTCGGCTCCTCGCCGTTGGAGAGCAGCGCCACCCGCGGTCGCTCGATCCCGAGCACGGTGCGGGCCAGCGCGGCGCCCATGAAGGCGAACTGGACCTGGTGGTCGGGCCGCGACTCGACGTTGGCGCCGACGTCGACCAGGGTCACGGGCGCCTTGCCGGGGATCGGCAGCGGCAGCGCCAGCGCCGGGCGGTGGATGCCCTTGGCGCGGCGGACGTGCAGCAGGCCGGCGGCCAGCGCCGGGCCGGTGGCGCCGGCGACCACGAAGGCGTCGGCCTCGCCGGCGGCGACGGCGCGGGCGACCTGGACGATCGACGCCTCTGGGTTGCCGCGGACGGCGGTCACCGGGTCGGCGGCCTTGGCGATCGAGATCGGGGCGTCGATCACCTCGATCCCGGCCACGTCGCCGACCACGGCCCGCAGCTCGGCGGCGGGGCCGTAGAGGCGGATGTCGATCCGCTGGCGGGCGGCGATCAGGGCACCCTCGGCGACCTCGGCTGGTCCGAGGTCCGCTCCGGTGGTGTCGACGGCGACGGTGACGGTCACGGGCGGGGAACGGGGTGCGGTGGTGGGCGCGTGGGACGGACCGGCGCCGGCGCAGGGGCCGGCGATGATGGTCGGGCGACGCGAGGGGCCCGTTCGCGCGCGGCGAGCGGGCCGGGTCGGGAACCGGTGGCGGGCGGCGTCGGCCAGCCTACCGTCCCGGGACTAGAAGTCGGTCGAGCTCTTCGGCGCGACGACCACGCGGCCGTCGTAGTAGCCGCAGGTGCCGCAGACGCGATGCGGGATCCGGGGGCTGTGGCACTGCGGGCACTCGTTGACCGTCGGGCGGGCAGCCTTGTGCTGCGCGCGCCGCTTCGCGGTACGGGCGTGCGACTGCTTCTGCTTGGGGACGGCCATAAGGATCGGAATGGTACGGAATCGGGCGTCGGGATGATCTGCGGTGTCATTTTGGGACCGCAGCGGTCATTTCGTGCCAGCGAGCTGCTCAGCCGCCGCAGTTCGCCCGCCAGTGCCGGCGGACCGGACCGGCGTCGCCGCGCAGCGCCGCGCGGCCCTGCCGCCGGTACTGGGCCGCGACCCCGCCGCCGTCGGTGGCGACGGTGTACCGCCAGCCGGCGCTGGCCAGCAGCGTCCGCGCGGCGCGCTCGCGGCCGGAAAGGTCGCCGGCCGCGTCGGCCCGCAGGTAGGCGCGGTCCCAGCGGCAGCGGGCGTAGCCCTCGACGACCACCCCGATCCCGCTCCGTTGCATCAGGCCCTCGTCAGCCGGGTAGCGGGCCAGCAGCGGCCCCCAGCCGTCGCCGGGCGGCAGCGGCACGCCGGCGGTCAGGCCGCGGACGACCCGCACGATCCCCGGGCTGCTGGTGTCCAGGTACTCCTCGCCGGGCGTCGACTCGCTGTCGTCGCGGCCGGGGAAGAAGCCGCTGTGGATCCCGACGTAGGTGGCGACGGCGGCCGACGGCACGCCGAGCAGCGCCACCAGCGCCAGCACCAGCGACGTCCGGCGCGATCGCGATCGCGAGCGCGGGCGGCGGGCGGCACCGGCGGTGGTCCGCGGGGTCGCCGCGATCTCGTCCGCGGCGGCGGCCAGCAGCTCCGGCGGCAGCTCCGGCGCGCGGCCGTCGGTGAGCGGGTCGCCGTCGCGCAGGCGCGGACCCAGGTCGCCGAGCGGATCGGGGGTGACGGTGGTGGTCATGCGGGGCGCTCCTCGCGGTCGCTGATCGGTCCCCGCTCGCCCGCGGGCGCGGGCGCGACGGGGCGGGCGGGGCCGACGACGGCGGTGGCGGCCGCCTCCTGCTCCTCCAGCGTCCGCCGCAGCCGCTGCCGCGCCCGGTGCAGCCGGACCCGCACGACGGCCGGCCGCAGGCCCAGCGCCACCGCGGCCTGGGCCGGCGTCAGGCCCTCCCAGGCGATCAGCGTCAGCAGCCCGCGATCGAGGTCGGAGAGCGCGGCCAGCGCCCGCTCGAGCTCGCCGTCGCGCTCGCGCCGGACCAGTGCCCCGGCCGGGTCCTCCCCCGCCGCCGCGCCGACGTGCCGGCGCAGCTCCTGGCCGAGCCGGGTCCGGCGGGCGGCGCCGCGGCGCTGGTTGGCCAGGGTCAGCCGCGCGGTGCCGAACAGCCACGGGCGGGCGTCGGCGCCGGCCGGGACCTCGTCCAGCCGCCGCCAGGCGACCAGGAAGACGTCCGAGACCAGGTCGGCGGCGTCCTCCGGCGTCGGGCAGCGCCGCAGCGCGTACCCCAGCAGCGCCTGGGCGTTCTCGGCGTAGAGCGCGGCGAACCGCTCGCGGTCCGCGGGGCGCTGGAGATCGTCGTCGTCCACGCCCCCTACCTGTCCGGACCGCGGCGGGCGTTACCCCGCCGCGTCCCTCACTGCCCCTCGACCAGCCGTCCCTCGTCGTCGAACCGCAGCCCCTTCAGCGCCGCCCAGCGGGGATCCGGCCCCTGGTCGTGACGGTGGTCGGGGTCGGCGTTCAGGTCCGCCCCGCACTCCGGGCAGAGGCCGCGGCAGTCCTCGCGGCAGAGGATCCGGCTCGGCAGCGAGAAGACGAACGAGTCGTTCGCCCAGCGGGCCAGCAGCAGCTCGTCGCCCTCGACGTAGTCGCTGTCGAGCTGCTCGTCGCGGCCCTTCTGCTCCAGCTCGCGGACGTCGACGTCGATCTCGGCCGCGGTCGGCTGCAGGCAGCGCATGCAGGGACCGGCGACGCGGGTCGAGAACCGCAGCCGCAGCGCGTAGCCGCCGCCGATCATCCGCGAGAGGTCGAGGCGGGCGGTCGGCGTCGCCGGCTCGGGCACGTAGCCCTGGGTGCTCAGGCGGACGCCGTCGAGCGCGACCGGCAGCTCCAGCCGGCGCCCGTCGCCGGGCGCCATCCGCAGGGTCGCGAGGTCGAGCCGCTCCTCGAGCTCTGCTTCGGGATCGGGGGCCATGGCCACAGGGTAGCCCGGCGCCGGGCGCGGCAGCCGGGCTCAGGCGCCGACGCGGCGGTAGCCGAACCGCTGCGGCAGACGCAGCAGCTGCGGCACCGTCACCAGCCGGTAGCCGCGGGCCCGCAGCCCGCTGACGATCCGCGGCAGCGCCGCCAGCGTGTTGCCGCGCGGACCGCCGCCGTCGTGCATCAGCACGATCCCGCCCGGCTGGACGGCCAGCGCGCGGGCGACGATCGCGTCGCTGCTCGGCGGGCCGCGCCAGTCGTCGGTGTCGACCGACCAGAGCACGTCGACCATCCCCAGCGACCGCACCTGGCCGGCGAGGGTGGCGCTGGTGGCCCCGCCCGGCGGCCGGAAGACGCACGGCGCCGAGCCGGTCGCGCGCTCGATCGCCTGGCTGGTCGAGCTGATCTGCCCGGCGTTGCCGCCGGCCACGTTCTGGTGGCTCCAGGTGTGGTTGCCGAGCGCGTGGCCGTCGCGCAGCATCCGCCGCAGCAGCGGGGCCTGGGCCTCGACCTGGCGGCCGATCATGAAGAAGGTCGCCGGCACGTGCAGCTGGGCCAGCCGATCGAGGAACTGCCCGGTCAGCAGCCAGGGGCCGTCGTCGAAGGTCAGCGCGACCTCCTTCTCCGACCGCGGCGGCGCCTGGCGGACGGTCAGCGGTCCCTGCGGCGTGCAGCCGACGGGGACCGGGCGGCGGACCTCGTAGCGGGCGACGCCGCGGGCCGGCGCGCGGTCGCGGCAGTCGCCGGCGTCGGGGCATGCGTCGCCGCCGGTCCACTGGCTGCTGGCGCTCCAGCGGACCGGGCCGAGCCGGTGGCCGAGCGCCGCGATCGGGCCGCGGACCTCGATCGTGCGGCCGTCGATCCGCCGCACCCGCGCCGCCGACGCCGTCCAGCGAAGCGGCTGGCCGCTCGCGCCGATCGTCGCCAGCCGCGCCCGCAGCCGCTGGCCGTTCCAGCCGACGCAGAGCCGCGAGGACTCGCGGTCGTCGCGGCGGTGGGTCGAGAGGCAGATCCGGCGCCCCGCCCCCGCCCGCAGGTCGGCGGCCTTCCAGGGGTGGGCGGTCAGGACCCGCCAGACCAGCTCGTCGCCCTCCTGCACGAGGCTGGTGCGGCGCAGGTCGACCGGGCCGCGGTCGTCGCCGCTGGTGACCACCCGCACCGATGCCGGCTGCGGCAGCAGCGGCGCGGCCTGCGCCGCCGCCGTCCCGCCGCCCGCCAGGACCGCCACCGCGGCCGCCAGCGTGGTTCCCCGCCTGCCCCTGATCGCCCTCACCGTGGCCACCCTGGCACAGCCCGACGACGGACCGGGCCGGATGAGCGGGGGCGCGCCAGCCGCCGCTCAGTCGCCGGCGACCGGCAGCTCCTTCAGCTCCCGCTTGAGGACCTTGCCGGTCGCGTTGCGCGGCAGCTCGTCGAGGAAGACGACCTCGCGCGGGACCTTGAAGCTGGCCAGGTTGGCCTTCACGTGGCCCTTGATCGCCTCCTCGTCGAGGCTGGCGCCCTCGTCGAGGACCACGAACGCCCGCAGCCGCTCGCCCCACGACGGGTCGGGGACGCCGAGCACCGAGACCTCCTTGACCCCGTCGAGGTCGGCGATCAGGTCCTCGACCTCGCGCGGGAAGACGTTCTCCCCGCCCGAGACGATCATGTCGTCGTCGCGGCCGTCGACGAACAGCCGGCCGTCGTCGTCGAAGTGGCCGACGTCGCCCGAGGAGAGCAGGCCGTCGATCACGTCCTTGCCGCCGCCGCCGGTGTAGCCGTCGAACTTCATGTCGTTGCCAACGAAGATCCGGCCGACCGTGTTGGGCGCGGTCACCTGACGACCCTGGTCGTCGTAGAGCCGCACCAGCGTGCCCTGCGGGGCGCGGCCGGCGGTGCCCGGCGCGGCGCGCAGGTCGACCGGGTCGGCGATCGTCGCCCAGCCGACCTCGGTCGAGCCGTAGAGGTTGTAGAGCACGTCGCCGAGCCGGTCCATCGCCCGGATCGCCAGCTCGCCGGGCAGCGCCGAGCCGGAGAGCGCGACGATCCGCAGCGACGAGAGGTCGTGCTTGGCGATCTCCTCGTCCGGCAGCTCGAGGATCCGCTGCAGCATCACCGGCACCACCGGCAGCACCTGGCAGCGGTGCTCGGCGATCGCGGCCAGCGTCGCCTCGGGGGTGAAGCGGCGCTGGAGCACCAGCGTCGACCCGAGCGCGAAGCCCATCGTGAAGTGCAGGTAGCCCCAGGAGTGGAACATCGGGGCGGCGAGCATCGTCCGCTCCTCCGACCGCAGCGGCATCCGCGAGAGGATCTGGGCCGCCGGGTTGAGCGACTTCGGCTGCTGGCGGGCGGCGCCCTTCGGGGTCCCGGTGGTGCCCGAGGTGAGGATCACCATCCGGCCGCGCTCGCCGGGCGGGGCCAGGTCGCCCCGGTCGCCGCGCGCGATCAGCTGCTCGGCGGTCGGCTCGCCGGTGGTGTGCTCGCCGGCGCTCGCGTGGGTCCAGACGACCCGCTTGAGGTCAGCCGCGCCGGGCGCCACCAGGCCCTGGAACTCCTGGTCGTAGACGGCCACGACCGGCTTCTCGCGGGCCAGGACGTCCTTGATCTGGGGGCCGCTGAACATCGTGTTCAGCAGCAGCTGGTGGACGCCGAGCTTCGACGCCGCGACGATCGTCTCCACGAAGCCGCGGTGGTTGCGGCACATCACCGCCAGGCTGTCGCCCTCCTTGACGCCCAGCCGCCGCAGCTCGTGGGCGAGCGCGTTCGAGCGCTCGTGGACCTCGCGGAAGGTCAGCGAGCCGGTCTCGTCGATCAGCGCCAGGTTGTCCGGCCGGCGGACCGCGTTCATCGTGTAGCCGGCGGCCGGCGTCGGCCCGAAGCCGCGCAGCGCCCGCAGGATCTTCGGCACCTTCTGTGGCGCCATCGGCCCGACGACCCCGGCGGTCGTGAGCTGCTGGAGCGTGAACGCCGTCTTGCCGGCGGACGCGGCGACCTTCTCGAGCGGGGCGGGGAGAGCCATGGCGCCGAATCCTACTCGGAGGTAGCCGCCGGAGGACTGGTCCGTCCGGCCACGCATGCGGCGTCCGCGCCCGCGGTGCTCTAGCGTCCTTCGCGTGTCGCGCTGGTTCACCGAGTACGGCCTCGACGAGGTCGCCGACGGGCTGCACGTCGGGGCCCTGCCCCGCGACGGCGACGACGTCGCGCAGCTGGCCGCCCGCGGCGTGACCCGGGTCGTCAGCCTGGTCGACGATCCCGAGTACGGGGACGGCGAGCACGAGGCGGTCGCCGCCGCCTACGCCGCCCACGGGATCGCCGAGCAGCGGGTGCCGGTGACCGACTTCGGCCACCTGCTGCCCGGTCACCTGGAGCGGGCCGCGGCGCTGGTCCGCGAGGCCCGCGAGGCCGGCGATGTCGTCTACCTGCACTGCCGCGCCGGCTGGCAGCGGTCGGTGGTCGCCGCGGCCGCGTCGCTCGCCGAGCAGGACGGGCTCGACCCGCTCGGCGCTCTGCGGGTCGTGATGACCCGCCGCCGCGGCGCCGACCCGCTCCCCCACCAGGTCACCGACCTGGTGCGGTGGTGGTCGGCGCGCGCGGCCTGAGCCTGGATCCACCGATCCTCGGGTCGCCTCGCCGCGGATGACCGGCGACGGTGGCCACGCCACAGGATCTGATGGTCACCGACCGTCATCACCTGCGGCCCGACCACCGTCTTGGCCCTCCACGCCGAGGCTCAACCGACCACCGGTGGATCCAGGCTGAGGCCGGCTCAGCGGTTCCAGTCGGGGTCGTAGCCGCCCCGCGCCAGCAGCGTCCGCGGTCCGCCGTCGAAGGGGATCGCCACCACCCGGGCGGTCGCCGTGTCCTCCAGCCCGCCCTCGACGGCGAGGATCGTCGAGCCGTCGCGCGAGAGCCCGCCGCCGATCGGGCCGCGCTCGTCGCCGAGCCGGCGGGTGCGGCCGCTAGCGACGTCGACCGCGACCGCGTAGGAGGTGTCCTGGCCGCCGAACTCGGCCAGCAGCCGCTGCCCGTCGGCCGAGAACGCGGTCGGGAAGAGGCCCGAGAGCAGCCACGGGATCCGCTGCCGGGTCAGGGTCCGCCGGCCGCTGCCGTCGGGCCGGATCAGCCGCAGGTTGTACTTCGGGCCGTCCTCGTGGCGGTGGCGGCCGGTCGGGCGCGCCCAGCGGGCGTAGGCGATCGCCGTCGGGCCCCAGACCGGCACCTGGCTGTGGCCGTCGCTGGTCAGCCGCCGCGAGCGGCCGTCGGCGACGGTCGCCACGTGCAGGTCGGAGCGCGGGAAGCTGTCGTCGCGCGTGCGCAGGTCGTAGACCAGCTGGGTCGAGTCGGGCGAGAACGACGCGCCGCTGAACCAGCCGCGGGCGATCGTCCGCCGGCGGCCGCTGGCGACGTCGACCAGCACCAGCCGCCGCCGGCCCAGCTCGCGGCCGGTGGTGGCCGCGATCCAGCGACCGTCGGGCGACCAGGCGAAGGCGCCCCACTGGAAGTGCGGCAGCAGGTCGCGGGCCGGGCCGCCGGCCGCCGGGGCGACCCGCAGCGTGGCGTCGCCGGCGCTGGTCATCGGCGTCGCCCAGCTGACCAGGCTGCCGTCGTCGGAGACGTGGGCGGTCGAGCCGGCGGCGATCCGGCGGGCGCCGCTGCCGTCGTCGGCGGCGACCCAGACCGACTGGTGGGCGGTGCCCTTGGTGTAGACCAGCGTCGCGCCGGCCGGTGCCGGGACGGCGGCCAGCGCGGCGGCGGAGACGAGCAGCGCCGCGACGGTCCCCCCGCGGCGCGTCCGGAATCGTGGAGCCACGGGGCCCCTCCTCGGGTCGGAACGGTTCGAGGTTGCCGACCCTAGAACGTCGACGGGCGGCCGACGACCGCCCGTACGGGGGATCCGTGTCCCCCTCGCTCTTCGCGGCGCGCGGCCGGGCCGCGCACCGCCGGGCGGCTAGCGCTCGGCGGGCTCCAGCTCGGCGTCGTCCTTGCCCTGCAGCCGCTCACGCCCACGGCGGACCGCGGCGATGAACTTCATCAGGTTGACCTCGAGGGTGTTGAGGATCTCGTCGGCGTAGTCCTCGGCGCCCAGGCGGATCTCCCGCTCGCGGGCCCGCGCCTCGTCGACGATGTCGTCGGCCTCGCGCTCGGCGAGCTTGACGACCTCCTGCTGGGAGACCAGCTCGACCTGCTGCTCCTTGCCCTCCTTGATGATCCGCTCGGCCTCGCGCTTGGCCTCGGCGAGCATCTCCTGACGCTCCTTGACGATCCAGCGCGCCTGCTTGATCTCTTCCGGGATCGTCGCGCGCATCTGGTCGAGGATGTCGAAGATCTCCTCGCGGTCGACGCGCACCTGATCCGTGAGAGGAACGGGCTTCGCGTTGTGAACGAGATCGTCGAGCTTGTCGATGAGGACCAGAACGTCCATGGCAGCCTTCCGTTTCGCGGTCGCGGCGTCAGTTCCTTCCCGACGACGCGAATCCCGCGGACAGCGGAACTGCTGACATGGTGACGGATCGCGTACGTGCCGCCAATCGGCGGGCGCGAGCGTGCAAGACGGCGCCCACCGCCCGCCGCGACCGGCGGACCGGACGGCGGCCGCTCAGCCCTGCTCGCGCAGCGTCGCGACCCGCTCGGCGAGCGCGGCCTGGACCGGCGGCGGCACCAGCCCGTCGATCCGGCCGTCGAAGCGGGCCAGCTCCTTGACCCAGCTCGACGAGAGGAAGGCGAACTGCGGGCTGGCCATCACGAAGACCGACTCGATCTCCTCCGCCTGCTGGCGGTTGAGGTGGCCCATCTGCATCTCGTACTCGAAGTCCGAGGCCTGGCGCAGGCCCTTGACGATCGCCGTCGCCCCGATCCGGCGGGCGTAGGCCACCACCAGCTCGAAGAACGGGTCGGCGCGGGCGTTGGTGATCCCCTCCGCCTGGAGCGCGTCCTCGATGAAGCCGAGCCGCTCGTCGATGGTGAACATCGCCTTGCTCTTGCGGACCGATTGGTTCACGACCGCGACGACGACCTCGTCGAACAGGCCCGCGGCGCGCTTGATGATGTCCAGGTGGCCGTACGTGACCGGGTCGTAGCTGCCCGGGACGACGGCGATGCGCTTCTGGCTGCTCATGCTCCGTGGATGCGGATCAGGGTGTCCCCGTATCGGCGCTCGTCCGTCAACGGCAGCGTCAGGGCGAGCGGATGGCGGCGGTCGGATTCCGTCACCACCCGCGCCCCGGGCCGCAGCAGCGGCCGCAGTCCCGCGTCGAGGATCGGTCCGAGCCGGTCCGCGTCGCGATAGGGCGGGTCGAGCAGGACGAGATCGTATGCATCGCCGCGCGTCGCTGCGTCCCGGAGGTGCCTGACGGCGTCGGCGGCGTCGACGCGGGCCTCGTCCTCCCCCACGCCGAGCCGGCCGAGGTTGTCGCGCAGGACGGCCGCGGCGCGGCGGTCGCGCTCGACGAAGGTGACCGCCTCGGCCCCGCGCGAGAGCGCCTCCAGCCCCAGCGCGCCGCTGCCGGCGAAGAGGTCGAGGACCCGCTCGCCATCGAGCGGGCCGAGGATCGAGAACAGCGACTCGCGGACGCGGTCGGCGGTCGGCCGGGTGCCCGTGCCGGGTGGCGCGTCGAGCCGCCGGCCCCCGAATCGCCCGCCGATCACCCGCATCGTGGCGAACGGTAGCGGGCGCCGCGGCTCAGGCGGCGATCGCCTCGTCGCCGGCGTCGGCGATCGTCGCCCGCCAGCGGTCGAGCGCGTCGCGCAGCGGCAGGTGGCGCGGGTCCTCCAGCTCCGGATCCTCCCGCTCCAGTGCCTCGGCGACCTGGCGCGCGCGCAGCAGCAGGTCCTCGTCGTCGGGCAGGCGGGCGGTGGCGAAACGGGCCAGGCCGGACTGGCGGGTGCCGAGCAGCTCGCCCTCGCCGCGCAGGGCCAGGTCGACCTCGGAGAGCGCGAAGCCGTCGACGTGCTCGGCCAGCGCCCGCAGCCGCGCGGCGCCCTTGGGCCCGAACAGCAGGCAGATCGCCTGGTGCTCGCCGCGGCCGACGCGGCCGCGCAGCTGGTGCAGCTGGCTGATCCCGAAGCGCTCGGCGTTCTCGACCAGCATCACGGTCGCGTTGGGGACGTCGATCCCGACCTCGATCACCGTCGTGGCGACCAGCACGTCGGCCTGGCCGGCGGCGAACGCCTCCATCGCCTGCTGCTTCTCGGCCGGCTTCATCTGGCCGTGGAGCAGGGCCAGCCGCAGGTCGCGCAGCTCGCCGTTGCGCAGCCGCTCGTACTCGGCGACGGCGGAGCGGGCCTCCAGGTTCTCCGAGTCCTCGACCAGCGGGCAGACGACGAACGCCTGGCGACCGGCGGCGACCTCCTCGCGGATCCGGGCGTAGGCGCGGGCCCGCTCGCGGTCGCTGGCGCAGACGTGGGTGGCGATCGGCCGCCGGCCCTTCGGCAGCTCGCGGAGGGCGACGACGTCGAGGTCGCCGTAGGCCAAGAGGGCCATCGTCCGCGGGATCGGCGTGGCCGTCATGTGCAGCACGTGCGGGGTCCACTCGGGGCCGGGGGCCTTGCGCTCGAGGGCCTGGCGCTGGCGGACGCCGAAGCGGTGCTGCTCGTCGACCACCGCCACGGCCAGCGAGCGGAAGGCGACCGGGTCCTCCAGCAGCGCGTGGGTGCCGACGATCAGCGGCAGCTCGCCGCTGGCCAGCCGCTCCAGCAGCGGGCGGCGGCGGGCGGCGGGGGTCGATCCGGTCAGCAGCCCGACCGGCACCAGCGCGTCGGGCAGCAGCGACTGGATCGTGCGGAAGTGCTGCTCGGCGAGGGTCTCGGTCGGGGCCATCAGGACCGCCTGGTGGCCGCACTCGACCGCCCGCAGCATCGCGTGGAGGGCGACGACCGTCTTGCCCGAGCCGACCTCGCCCATCAGCAGCCTTTGGAGGGGGGTGGCGCCCGGCGCGGCGGGGTCGTCGTCGTCGGACGGGGGCGGCGGGCCGGCGAGCGTGGCGAGGTTGGCCCCGATCGCCTTCCGCTGGTCGCCGGTCAGCGGGAACGGCAGGGTCTCCTCGACCCAGCGGTCGGTCAGCTCGCAGGGGCCGTCGAGCCGCGGGGCCCGGCGGCCGCGGCCGTGGCGGCGCCGGCGGCGCAGGTACTCGAGCTGGACCAGCAGCAGCTCGTCGAAGGCGAAGCGGCGGCGGCCGGCCTCGTGGTCGCCGAAGTGGGCGGCGTGGAGCGCGGCGACCCGGTCGGGCAGCCGCTCGTCGCGGCGGAGGCGGGCGGGCAGCGGCTCGAGCGCGTCGTGCAGGTGCTCGCGCAGCTCGCCGACCCGGGCCATGATCTCGATCGAGGTCAGCCCCTCGGTGGTCGGGTAGCGGGCGATCGCAGGCCCGGCGTCGACCGGCTCGGCGGCCGCGACCTGGTCGCTGGTCGGCGCGTGCTGGGCGACCGAGAACCCGCGCGGGCCCTTCGGCGTCCCGCTCAGCAGCAGCCGGGTGCCGGGCGGGTAGCGCTCGACCAGCCACGGCTGGTTGAAGAAGGCGACGTTGAGCGTGCCGGTGCCGTCGGCGACCAGCGCCTCGACCAGCGGCCGCATCCCCCGCCGCCGGACCGGTCGGCTGCGGATGCTGCGGACCTCGACGATCACCGTCTGCCGCTCGTCCGGCCGCAGCCGCGAGATCGTCGTCACCTCGCCGCTCTCGACCGGCAGATGCGCGAGCAGCCCGCCGATCGTCTCGATCCCCAGGTGGGCGGCGGCGGCCAGCGCCTTCTTGCCGCTGAAGCCGCTGTCGCGCCCCCAGTGCGAGGGCCGCGGCCGCCGCAGCGGCGCCGCCGCCAGCCCGGCCCGGTCGGCCGGCAGCTCGGCGTCGCCGGCGAACGGCGGAGGCGGCTCAGGGTCGGACGCGGCGGGCACGGCCCCGGATCGTGGCGCACCGGGCGGATGCGTGGGCGGTGGGGCCGGGATCGGCCGCCTACTCGGCCGCGACCAGCCACCACCAGGCGGGCTGGCCGCCGGGGCGCTGCTCCAGCTCGACCCCGTCGGGGGCCAGGGCCTCGACGGCGGCCTCGTCGAGCGGGGCGTCGTCGGCGGAGAGGACGGTCAGCAGCTCACGGTCCTCGGCCAGCCGGTCGAGGACGGCGCGGAGGGTCGGCTCGGGCGCGCCCCAGGCCACCAGCTGCTCGTCGACGTAGCCGAGGGCGTCGCCGACGGCGAAGCGGCCCTGCGGGTCCTCGCGGGCGGAGGGGGCGACGCCACCGGTCGCCAGCTCGTCGAGCAGCTCGCCGAGGGCGGCGGCGTTCTCGCCGGCGGCGCGGGCCGGGTCGTGGCCGACGGCGATCGCCAGCCCCGCCTGCTGCGAGCGGGTCGGGACCACCACCACCGGCCGCTCGGCCAGCTCGGCCGCGCGGTCGGCGGCCATCCGCACGTTCGAGTTGTTGGTCAGCAGCACGGCCTCGTCGGTGCCCGCGGCCTCGACCGCGGCCAGCAGGTCGGCCGTCGAGGGGTTCATCGTCGCGCCGCCGTCGAGCACGACCGCGCCGAGCGAGCGGAACGCCTCGGCGATCCCCGCCCCCGCGACGACCGCGATCAGCGCCGTGCGGCCGCTCGCCGTCCCCGAGATCGCGCCGCTTGCGACCTCACCGGGATCATCCGGCGCGCCGTCGGGGGCGGAGGCGCTGCGGGCGGCGAGGCCGCGCTCGACCCGGGCCGCCACCTGGGCGTCCATGTCGGCCACGTCGACCCGCGAGATCTCGCCCTCGAAGAGCGCCATCGCCCGGTCCGGCTCGTCGGTGTGGACGTGGATCTTCAGCGTCTGCTCGTCACCGACCACGACGATGATCGAGTCGCCCAGCTCGGCCAGCTCGCGGCGCGCGCGGCGGGCGTCGAGCGCCGGGCCGGTGACGGCGAAGTTGGTGCAGTAGCGGTAGGTCTCCGACGCGTGCGCGGCGTCGTCGGAGAGCTGCGCGGCGTCGTAGTGGCGGATGTCGAAGTCGCCGCCGGGACGGTCCTCCAGCAGCACCCGGATCACGCCGGCGAAGAGCACCAGCAGCCCGAAGCCGCCGGCGTCGACCACGCCGGCCTCCTTCAGCACCGGCAGCAGCTCGGGACCCTCGTCGAGCGCCTGCTGCCCGGCCCCGACCGCGGCCGCGATCACGGCGGCGAGGGCGGCCGACTGCTCCTCCTCGCTGGCCAGCGCGCCGAGCTGCCCCGGCTCCAACAGCGCGACCGCGTGCGAGGCGGCGCCGGCCATCTCGCGGACGACGGTCAGGACCGTGCCCTCGACCGGCTGGCGGACCGAGTCGTAGCCGCGGCGGGCGGCCCCGGCGAGGGCGGCGGCGATCAGCGGCGGCCGGATCAGCTCGCCCGGACGCGCGACCAGCTCCTCGGCCGCGCCGCGGATCAGTTGCGAGAGGATCACGCCGCTGTTGCCGCGGGCACCGAGCAGCGCGGCCCGCGCCAGCCGCCGGACCAGCTCCTCGCGGCCGAGCTCGTCGAGCGAGCAGTCGTCGGCCACGATCAGGTCGAGCTCGTCGAGCACCGACCGCATGGTCAGCGCCATGTTGTCGCCCGTGTCGCCGTCGGCGACCGGGAAGACGTTGAGGTCGTTGATCTCCTGGCGCCGCGACTCGAGGTGCGCCAGGGCCCCCGCCACGATGTGGCGGAAGCGAACGATGCTGGGATCCGCGGCCGGCACCGCCGGGCGTCTCCTGGATCCGGTAGCGCCGGACAGGCGCTAGACGGCCTTCTGGACCTTGCCGGCCTTCAGGCAGCGCGTGCAGACGTACTCACGCGTCGGTGCGCCGTTCACGAGCAGCCGCACCTTCTGCAGGTTGGCGTCGAAGCGGCGCTTCGTCGCGCGCATGGAGTGACTCCGGCTCTGGCCGAAGGCCGGGCCCTTGCCGCAGGAGATGCAGACCTTCGCCATAGGACCGAACAGGGTAGCGATCCGGCGCCGCCGACGCGTGGCGCCTCCCCCAGCCGCGGCTCAGCGCGGCTCGCGCTCCGGCGTCCGCTCGGGGCGGGCCGGATGGGCGGGGCGCCGCGGCGGGTTCGGGACCCGCTCGGAGAGCCGGCCCGGCTCGCGCAGGCGGACGTGGGAGGGGGTCGCGTCGGGCAGCGGCGGCTCGCTGCCGCCGCCCCCGGGACGTGGTCCGGCGCTGCGGGGCAGCCCGGGGCCGCCCCCGCCGCCGTCGTCGCCCGCGTCGCGCCACCAGCCGCGCAGCTCCTCGCGGGCGCTCTTCGGCATCAGCCGCCAGCCCAGGAAGGCGCCTCCCACCGCATGCGGCAGGAAGATCACCAGCAGTGCGACAGCCTCGCCGTCCACGTCCCCGATGCTAGCGCCCGTCGAGGCCCCTGCCCACCGCCCGCCGTCAGGCCCCGGCGAGCCCCCGGCGGATCCGCGCCAGGGCCAGCACGGCGTCGGCCGCGTGACGCCCGGAGTCGCGCTTGTCGCCGCCCGAGCGGGCCAGCGCCTGCTCCATCGTGTCGACGGTCAGGACCCCGAACGCGGCCGGCACGCCGGTGCTCAGCTGGACGTCCTGGATCCCCCGCGCGGTCTCGGCGCAGACCCAGTCGTAGTGGTCGGTCTCGCCGCGGATCACGGCCCCGACGCAGGCGATCCCGGTGTAGCGGCCGGTCTCGGCCAGGTACTTCGCCGCCAGCGGCAGCTCGAAGGCGCCCGGGACCTCGAAGACGTCGGCCGGGCCGGCGGCGACCAGGCCCTCCTCGGCCTCGGCGAACGCCGCCTGGGCGCCGGCGATCAGGCGGTCGGCGAGGTCGCGGTAGAAGGTCGCCGCGACGATCGCGTAGCGGGCGCTCATGCCCCGGCCTCCGGCTCCGGCCCACCGGGCGCTTCCGGCGCGTCGGGCGCGTGCGGATCGGGCGCCCCGGCCGCGTCGCGGTTGTGCTCCTCCTGGAGCATCTTGCCGTCGAGGTCGAGCCCCTGGTGGTGGAGGATGTGGCCCATCTTCTCCTGCTTCGTCCGCAGGTAGGCCTCGTTGTGCGGGTTGGCGGCGTGCTGGATCGGCACCTGCTCGGTGACCGACAGCCCGTAGCCCTCGAGGCCGCGGATCTTCTTCGGGTTGTTGGTCAGGATCCGGATCGACGACAGCCCCAGGTCGACCAGGATCTGGGCGCCGATGCCGTAGTCGCGCAGGTCGGCCGGCAGCCCCAGCTTGAGGTTCGCGTCGACGGTGTCGTAGCCCTGCTCCTGCAGCTTGTAGGCCCGCAGCTTGTTCAGCAGGCCGATCCCGCGCCCCTCCTGCGAGAGGTAGAGCAGCACGCCGCGGCCGGCCTCCTCGATCATCGCCAACGCCGACTCCAGCTGCTCGCCGCAGTCGCAGCGCAGCGAGTGGAAGACGTCGCCGGTCAGGCACTCGGAGTGGACCCGCACCAGCACGTCGGACTGGCCGTCGACGTCGCCCTTGACCAGCGCCATGTGGTGCTTGTCGTCGACCAGCGAGCGGTAGCCGACCGCGGTGAACTCGCCGAAGCCGGTCGGCAGCTGGATGTCGACCACCCGCTCGACCAGCCGGTCGTGCTTGCGGCGGTAGGCGATCAGGTCGGCGACCGTGATCATCCGCAGGCCGTGCTTCTCGGCGTAGGGGACGAGGTCGGGCACCCGCGCCATCGTCCCGTCCTCGTTCATGATCTCGCAGATCACGCCCGACGGGTTGAGGCCGGCGAGCCGCGCGAGGTCGACCGAGGCCTCGGTCTGGCCGGTCCGCTCCAGGACCCCGCCCGGCTTCGCCTTCAGCGGGAAGACGTGGCCCGGCACGACGACGTCGCGGGGACCGGACATCGGGTCGATCGCGACCTTGATCGTCTGCGCCCGGTCGCCGGCGCTGATCCCAGTGGTGACGCCCTCGCGGGCCTCGATCGAGAGCGTGAAGGCGGTCTCGAACGGCGACTCGTTCTTGGCCGCCATCAGGTCGAGGCCGAGCTCGTCGCAGCGCTCCGGGGTCAGCGAGAGGCAGATCAGGCCGCGCCCCTCCTTGGCCATGAAGTTGATCGCCTCGGGCGTCGCGAACTCGGCGGCGACCACGAGATCGCCCTCGTTCTCGCGGTCCTCGTCGTCGCAGACGATGACCATCTTGCCCTGGCGGATGTCCTCGATCGCGTCCTCGACGCGGTCGAACGGCTTCTCCAGGGTGCGGGGCGCGGTCTGGCTCACGGTCGCTCCTTCAGGGCGAGCAGCTTCTCGACGTGCTTGGCCAGCACGTCCACTTCCAGGTTGACGGGGTCGCCGGGAGCGACGCGGCCGAGCGTCGTCCGCTCCAGCGTCTCGGGGATCAGCGAGACCTCGATCCAGGCGTCGTCGATCGCCGAGACCGTCAGCGAGACGCCGTCGATCGTGATCGAGCCCTTCTCGACCACGTAGCGCAGCAGCGCCGGGTCGTCGGGGGCGATCCGGACCACCCGCGAGAAGCCGTCGGGGCGGGTCTCGACCACCCGGCCGGTGGCGTCGACGTGGCCCTGCACGATGTGGCCGCCGAAGCGCTCGCCGGCGGCCATCGCCAGCTCCAGGTTGACCCGCGCGCCCGCGGTCGCCGCCGCGCCGAGGCTGGTGCGGCGCAGCGACTCGTTCATCACCTCGGCCAGGAACGACGGGGCGGCGCCGTCGGCGCTCTCGCCGACCGCGGTCAGGCAGCAGCCGTTGACGGCGATCGAGTCGCCCGGTCGCAGGTCGCCGGCCAGCGGCGTCGCGACCCGCAGCCGCACGCCGTCGGCGGTCTCCTCGACCGTCTCGACGGTCCCCAGGTCCTGGACGATGCCGGTGAACACGCGCTCACCACTCCTTCAGTCGGGCGATGGTCAAGAGGTCCTCCCCGATCGGCTCGCGGGTGATCTCCAGCGGGCGGGCGGCGTCGGCGATCCGCTCGACCCCCTCGCCGCCGAGAATCCCCGGAGCCTGGCGGCCGCCGAGCACGATCGGCGCGACGAACATCCGCAGCTCGTCGATCTCGCCGGCGTCGAAGAAGGCGCCCGCCAGGTGCGACCCGCCCTCGAGCATCACCGAGGTGACGTCGCGCTGGCCCAGCTCCTCGAGCCCCGCCCGCACCCGGCCGTGCTCGTTCTGGCCCGAGACGACGATCACCTCGACCCCGGAGGCCCGCAGCGCGTCGGTCGCCGAGCGGCTGGCGGCGCGGCTGGCGATCACCGTCACCGGCGCCTCGGCCACCGACGCCACCAGCTTGCCGTCGAGCGGCAGCCGCGCCTCGGAGTCGAAGACCACCCGCCGCGGCTGGCGCGGGACGTCGGGCACGCGGGCGGTCAGCTGCGGGTCGTCGGCCAGCGCGGTGCCGATCCCGACGATCACCGCGTCGACCTCGGCCCGCCAGCCGTGGGCGAGGTCGCGCGAGGGGCCGCCGCTGATCCAGCGCGAGTCGCCGGCGTGGGTGGCCAGGCGGCCGTCGAGGCTGGTGGCCGTCTTCAGCATCACCCACGGCAGCCCGGTGCGGGCGTGCTTGCGGAACGGCTGGTTCTGGCGCCGCGCGCGCCGGCCGGCGGCCGCGCCCGCCCCCTCGCGGCCGGCGACATCGACCTGGACGCCCTCGTCGCGGAGGATCCCGAGCCCGCGGCCCGAAGCCTTGGCCGACGGGTCGTCGGCGGCGACCACCACCCGCCGCAGCCCGGCGGCGAGGATCGCGTCGGTGCAGGGCGGGGTGCGGCCGGTGTGGCAGCAGGGCTCGAGCGAGACGTGGATCGTGGCCCCGGTCAGGTCGGCGCCCCCGCAGGCGGCGATCGCGGCGACCTCGGCGTGGGGCCCGCCGGCCTGGGCGTGCCAGCCCTCGCCGAGGGTGGTGCCGTCGCGCGAGACGACGGCGCCGACGAGCGGGTTCGGGCTGACGTGCCGCCGGCCGCGCTCGGCCAGCTCCACCGCCCGCTCCAGCAGGGCCTCGTCGCGCGCATCGATCGGCATCGGGCACCAAGGATAGGGAGCCCGTCGCGCGGCCCCCGCTCCGCCGCTCAGCCGGCCGGCGGGGCCGCCGTGGCGCCAGCCGCGGGCGCGGTCGGCGGGGCGCAGCGGCCGCCGTGCAGCCGGTAGACGATCATCGTCGCCCCGGGGCGCTCGTAGGCCCGCGGGTAGTAGTCGAACGAGAAGTCGAAGTCGAAGTCGACCGGGTCGGCGCCGGGGCGGTACGGCGAGGCCTCGAAGACCTTGGTCCCGCGCCGCTCCAGCTCGCGGTAGTAGGCGATCGCCCGCGGCGCTTCCTGCGGCTCGACCTCGGCCCGCCCGCGCTGGGTCGAGCCGGTGATCACCCAGCAGTAGCCGCGCCGCTCGTACTCGTCGATCAGCGCCGGGTAGAGCGAGCGGACGTAGTTCTCCAGGTAGACCGCCTGGCCCGGCTTCGGCGCCGGCCGGCCGGCGAAGTCGAACTTGCTGCGGCTGAAGGGGAACCGCTGCCAGCGCTGGCCGTTCTGCTCGCCGCTCGGGCGGCCGGGGTCGGAGAGCCACTCGGTCGGCACCACCGGCTCGAGCACGATCCGCGAGCCGGCGGGGACGTGGGCGACCATCCAGTCGCGGGTCTCGTTGCGGGTGTCGCGGTGCGAGAGGACCGCCGCCACGTGGACGCTGGCCAGCAGTCCCTGGCCGCAGAGCACGATCCCGGCCACCACCAGCGCGACGTGGCGGAGGTCGGGCCGGCGCTCGGCGCACCAGCCGACCACCCGTGCGATCCCGTAGCCGGCCAGCAGCGCCAGCATCGGGTAGACCGGCAGCAGCCAGCGGGCGAAGAAGCGGCCCTGGGTGCTCATGAAGAGCAGGAACAGCAGCGGCGCCGGCAGCAGCACCAGCAGCACCCGCCGCTCGTCGCGCCAGAGCGGCACCAGCGCCCCGATCGCCGCGATCAGCGGCACGATCCCGAAGCCCCAGGTCAGCGACCAGACGTAGAAGACCAGGCCGTTGTCCTGGGTCATCCCGAGCTTGTCGGTGGTGCCCTCGCCGGCCGCCGAGGACTGGTGGGAGATCCCGAACCAGAAGTCGTCGAAGTCGAGCAGCGCGTAGGGGTTGGCGGCCACGAAGCCGATCGCGAAGGCGATCAGCGCCAGCATCATCCCCCGCGTCGCCGGCACCCGCCCGCCCGGCTGGACGGCCTGGACGGCGGCCGCCGCGACCAGCGGCACCAGCACGATCCCGCCCGTGTACTTGAGCGCGGCGGCCAGCCCGACCGCCAGCCCGGCGACCAGGTAGTCGCGGTCGCGGCCGAGCCGCAGGACCCCGGCCGCGGCCCACAGGCCGAGCGCGATCGGGGCCACCGTCGGGGCGTCGTTGAGGGCCAGGTGGCCGTAGAAGACCGGCAGGAAGGCGACCGACAGCACGGCCGCGGCCAGCAGGCCGGTGCGGCGGTCGAGCAGCCGGGTGCCGGCCAGGTAGATCAGCCAGACCGACGAGACGCCGAGCAGCGCCGAGGCGATCCGGCCGACGACGATCACGCTGCCGGGGTCGTTGGCGTAGGCCGACCAGACCTGGTCGGCGCCCCCGAACCGCAGCCACAGCAGCAGGTGGGTGGCGTAGGTGAAGCCCGGCGGGTTGACGAAGTAGTGCGGGTTCAGGTCGCCGCGGAACATGCCGACGGCCTGGGGCAGGAAGTGCCCGTTCTCGTCGGCGTTGTAGGCCCACGGCAGCCCGTGGGTGGCGCCCCACAGCCGCAGCACCAGCCCGCCGAGCACCAGCAGGCCGACGGCGATCCCCCACCGCAGCCGCTCCGAGCCGGGCAGCCGCCCGCCCCAGGCGTCGTCCTTGACGATCCGGGGATCGAGCGACATCTAGGACCCGGCGGCCCCCGGGCAGCGGGCGTAGACCGCGTAGTGGGTGCTGGTGGCGATCCGCTGGAACCCCGGCAGCGCGATCGCGTCGTCCGGCTTGTCGATGTTCTCGAAGACGACCGCCTGGCGGACCAGGGCCTGGCGCGACGTCGGCAGCAGCAGCACCCCGCTGCGCGGCTGGCCGCCGCGGGCGGCGTCGGGGACGGCCGCGCGGGCGGCGTCGCGGTCGGCGCTGGGGTCGCCGTTCGGCTTCGCCGCCAGGTCGCGCAGGACCGAGCGCGGCAGCACCTTGGTGGCCGGCGCGTCGAGCACCCAGCGGGCGTCGGGCACCAGCTTGTGGTTCGGCGTCCAGAGCGGCCCGCAGCGGAGCGCGCGGCGGACGGCCGGCTGGTCGAGGACCTCGACCAGGTCGTGGTGGGCGCCGCCGCGGAAGCGCAGGTCGTTGTCGATCGAGCCCGGGTCGACGTTGCCGATCCCGACGATCACGGTGCCGATCGCGGCCAGGATCGCCGCCCGCGACCACCACCGCCGCAGCCCGCCGTCCGGCAGCATCGTCCAGCCGACGAGCACGAAGGCGGCGAAGATCAGCAGCAGCACCGCCGGCACCAGCAGGTAGCGGTCGATCACCGAGAAGCCGCCGACGCCGATCGCCAGGAAGGTGGCGACGCCGGCGACCAGCAGCACCAGCGGCATCCCCAGCCGCCGCGGGACCACGATCGCCGCCCCGACCAGCCCGACCAGGCCGGCGATGAACAGCGGCAGCCCGTCGAGCGACTTGAGGAAGGAGATCGTCGCCATCGGCATCTCCAGCGGCCCGCGGGTCCGGCCCAGCTCCTCGGCCAGGCCCGAGGTGTGCTGGAGCGAGAAGAGCGGGTGGCCGGTGACGACGTAGTCGGTCGCGACCCAGATCAGGGTCGGGACGACGCTGACGCCCAGCCACAGCAGCCCGCGCGGGCGCAGCGCGTTGCGCCAGTGGATCCGGTCGGCGGTCGGCTGCGGGCCGCCGTGGGGGCCGATCGCCATCCAGAGGCCGTAGAGCCCGCACAGCACCCACGCCTCGGGCCGCAGCAGGCCGCCGAGCCCGAGCAGCAGCAGCACCGGCCAGCCGCGGCGGGTGCGACGCGCCTCGAGCACCGCCGCCCAGACCACCAGCGCCATGTAGGTGACGTCCAGGTAGCCGCGGACGGCGAGCAGGATCAGGTCCCAGTTGACGACCAGCAGCGCGCCGGCGGCCAGGCCAACCCAGCGGTTGAACGCGACCTTGCCCAGCTGGTACATGCCGGCGGCGAGCGCGGCCACCGAGGCCATCGCGGCCAGCACCAGGATCCGGTCGACGTCGCGGCCGAAGGGCGTCAGCCCCATCCCGAAGAGGATCGCCAGCGGGTGCTCGGTCGGCGCCCGGAAGGCGTCGAAGACCGGCGCCTGGCCGTCCCACAGCTCGCGCGCCCAGAGCAGCGCGTAGTAGCTGTCGTAGTTCGGGTACGTCGGATAGGCGAGGAACAGGACCAGCAGCCCGGCGCAGAGCGCGAGCAGCGCGAAGGAGGGCACGCGGTCGGCGAGGCGCGTGGTCGGCGTGTCGTCGGGGCGGCCCAAGGTGTGCAGCATGCCGTACCGGCGAGGGCGAGCGTGCCGTGGTTCGCGCGCCTCTGGAATACTCGCCCCTGCTCACGGCGGCGATGCGGCGTCCCACGCACCCCGGTCGTCGACCGCCGCTCCGGTCGCCGCCGAGTCCGCGGCGATCCAGCAGCCCGCAGCGCTCGACCTCCGGCGAAGCCCATGAAGCTGATCATCCAGATTCCCTGTTTCAACGAGGAGCAGACGCTCCCGATCGCCCTCGCCGACCTGCCCCGCGAGGTGCCCGGGTTCGACGAGGTCGAGTGGCTGGTGATCGACGACGGGTCCGTCGACCGGACCGTCGAGGTCGCCCGCGCGGGCGGGGTCGACCACATCGTCAAGCTGACCAACAACCGCGGCCTGGCCGCCGGCTTCCAGGCCGGGCTCGACGCCTGCCTGAAGCTCGGCGCCGACGTGATCGTCAACACCGACGCCGACAACCAGTACGACGCCTCGTACATCCCGGCGCTGGTGAAGCCGATCGTCGACGGGGCCGCCGACATGGTGGTCGGCGACCGCCAGGTCCACACGATCGAGCACTTCTCGCCGCTCAAGGTCCGGCTCCAGAAGCTCGGCTCGGCGGTCGTCCGGCGGGCGTCGGAGACCGAGATCGCCGACGCCACCTCCGGCTTCCGGGCCTACAACCGCGAGGCCGCGATCCAGCTGGCGGTCGTCTCGCGCTTCACCTACACGCTCGAGTCGCTGATCCAGGCCGGCAAGCTGCTGGTCGCCACGACCCACGTGCCGGTCGCGACCAACGAGAAGCTGCGCGAGTCGCGGCTGTTCCCGTCGATGTGGGCGTACGTCCGCCGCAACACGGTCTCGATCTTCCGGATCTACGCCCAGTACGAGCCGATGCGGGTGTTCTCCACCCTCTCGACCGTGCTCTTCCTGCTGGCCTGCGTGCCGTGGATCCGCTTCTTCATCAGCTGGGTCCAGGGCGAGGGCGCCGGCCACGTCCAGTCGCTGATCTTCGGCGGCGTGCTCTTCACCGCCGCGGTGATGGTCGGCGCGCTGGCGGTGATCGGCGACCTGCTGCACGGCCAGCGGATCCTCACCCAGCGGGTCTTCGAGCGGGTCCGCCGGATCGAGCTGCAGCTGGGCGTGCCGCCGAGCCACTACGAGCCCGGCGCCCATCCGACCGGCCAGGAGGCCACGACCGGCGCCCACGCGGGCCCCGGCGGGTCGAGCGGGCATTCCACCACCGAGGAACGCGAGGCGATCCGACCGTGAGCACCGAGACCAAGCGCGGGACCGGCGGGGCGCCGGTCACCACCAGCGGCGACGGCATCGTCACCGGCAACACGTACGACAAGTACGGCTCGACCAACCCGGTCGTGAAGAAGCTGATGGCCGGCTTCGAGCGCAACCTCGAGCAGCTGTTCGTCCGCGCGGCCCCCGAGAGCCTGCTCGACGTCGGCTGTGGCGAGGGCGTCCTGGTCCACGAGTGGGCGCTGCGGCTCGGCGACAAGCGCGTGGTCGGGATCGACCTCGAGGAGGAGTCGATCCAGGCCGGCTGGGCCCAGCGCCAGGCGCCGAACCTGGAGTACCAGATCCTCAAGGCCGAGAACCTGCCGTTCGCCGACGACGAGTTCGACGTCGCGACCGCGATCGAGGTCCTGGAGCACGTGCCGGACCCGGAGCACACCGTCGCCGAGATGGCGCGGGTGGCCAAGCGCTGGCTGCTGGTGTCGGTCCCCCGCGAGCCGATCTGGCGCGGCGTCAACATGGCCCGCGGCGCGTACCTGAAGGACCTGGGCAACACCCCCGGCCACCTCAACCACTGGTCGACCAACACCTTCAAGCGGCTGCTGAGCCAGCACGGCGAGGTCGTCGAGGTCCGCAAGCCGTTCCCCTGGACCCAGCTGCTCGTCCGCGTCGGCGACTGAGCCGCCGTCCCCGACCCCCGAGCGCGTGAGCGAGCACCACGAGCCGCCGCCGGGGGCGCTGCCGCCCGACCCGGCGCTCGACCCCGCGGGGGCGGTCGCCGACGAGGCGCTGATCGAGGCCGTCGAGGAGGCGGCCGAAGGACGCGACGCCTACGCCCGCGGCGCCCGGATCCTGTCGATCGGGATCGCGTCGACCGGGCTCTTCACCTTCGCCTTCTTCGCCGCCGGCTCGCACGCCCTCGGCGAGGAGCGCTACGGCCCGGTGGCGCTGCTGTGGTCGATCCTGTTCGTGGCGATGTGCGTCTTCTACCGGCCGGTGGAGCAGCTGCTGTCGCGCCAGATCGCCACCGCCCGCGCCCGCGGCGAGCAGCACCCGTCGCTGCGCGAGCCGCTGCTGATCCAGCTCGGCTTCGCGGTCGCGCTGCTGGCCGCCGCGTTCGCCGCCAAGGGCTTCCTGGAGGATCCCGAGCGGCTCGGCGACGGCGGCCTCTTCTGGGTCCTGATCGGGGCCGCGGCCGCCTACGCCGCCAGCTACTTCGCGCGCGGCTTCGTGGCCGGCCACCAGTGGTTCGGGCTCTACGGCGGGCTGGTGCTGTTCGAGTCGCTGGCCCGGATCCTGTTCCCGATCGCGGTCCTGCTCGGCGTCGCGACCGGTCAGATCGCGGTCGCGCTGGGGATCGTCGCCGCCCCGCTGGCCTCGCTGCTGGTGGTCCCGTGGGCGATCCGCAGCGCCCACGGCCGGATCGCGGCCGGCGGCGCCGCGCCCGAGGCGAGCGGCCGCGGCGACGCGCTGCGGGCCGGCGGCGGCTTCGCGGTCGCGGTCGCGCTGATCCAGCTCGGCGAGCAGACGCTGGTCAACGCCGGCACGCTGCTGGCCAACGACAAGGTCCTGGCCGGCGTGATCTTCAACGCGCTGCTGGTCACGCGGGCGCCGCTGCAGCTGTTCCAGGCGGTCCAGACGTCGCTCCTCCCCCACCTCTCGCAGCTCGACGCGACCAGCGACCAGGCCGCCTTCTCGCGCGCGATCCGGCTGACGGTGCTGGCGATCGTCGGCTTCGCGGCGGTGGTCGCGGTCGGGCTGCTGGCGATCGGCCCGTGGGCGATGGGCGTCGTCTTCGGCGCCGACCACGACTACGGCCGGGTCGGCCTGGCGGTGGTGGCGGTCGGGATGGGCGCCCACCTGGTGGCGGGGACGCTGAACCAAGCGGCGCTGGCCCGCGGCCACGCGGCGACGGCCGCGGCGGCCTGGCTGGTCGCCGCCGGCCTGTTCGTCGCCTGGATGCTGACCGCCCCGGTCGACGACAAGCTGGTCCGGGCCGAGGTCGGCTACGGGGCGACGGCGCTGGTCCTCTGCGGGCTGCTCTACCTGGTCTACCGGCGGCGGGCGGCCGCGGCGCGATGATCGTCCCCGGGCGCTACCGGCACTACAAGGGGCCGGAGTACGAGGTCCTGTTCGAGGCCCGCCACAGCGAGACCGAGGAGCTGATGGTCGTCTACCGCCAGCTCTACGGCGAGCGCGGGCTGTGGGTGCGCCCGGCGGCGATGTTCGCCGAGACCGTCGAGGTCGACGGCGTGCCGACCCCGCGCTTCGCGCTGGTCGAGCCGGCCTGAGTCGGCGCGCACCGGAGCGCCGACCCCCGCGAACGGGGACCGACGCTCCGGGGAGGCGCGCGGGACGGTTGGAGGATCGGCGCCCGGCCGATCTAGAGGATCGGCTCCTGGTTGACGTTGATCGCCGGGGCGTGGCCGGTGGCCGGCGCGTAGGTGGCGTCGCCGCCCCAGGACGCGTCCCAGCCGACCTGCAGGACCGAGGCGAGGATGTTCAGCAGGTCGCCGTGGCAGACGAAGCCGCCGACGTGGTCGGTCTGGGTCTTGCAGACCGTCACGATGCCCTGCCCGATCGTGATCTTCACCTGGCGGCCGACGACCGGCGCGCCGGTGCCGCGCTCGGTCAGGGTCCCGCGGAACTCGAGCGGGATCTTCAGCGTCGACGGTCCGAAGACGAGGACCGAGGGCTGGAGCTTGAACGTGGTCGCCACCGGCGCCGCCGAGGCGGTCGAGGTGACGCCCGCCGCCGCGAACGCGGTCGCCAGGGCGACGGCGATCCCGCGCGTGAACTTCCTGGACATGGATTTCCCCCCTTGTTGGGTGCGCGGCTCCCATCGAGCCGCGCTGCTCGTCGATGCGTCGGAACCCGCCCAGCGGGGGACCAGACCGTCAGGCGCCAACGGGGAGAACGGTAGCGCTCCGGCGGGCGTCCGACAACTCGGAGACACCGCCGTCCGGGGGGTCGTCGGGCCCTCGGACGAACGGTCGAAGCCGTCCGGCCGAGGGCTGCGACGCCCGTCCAGCGGGCCGACCCGCTCACTCGTCCGCGATCGCCACCAGCACGTCGGTGCGGGCCGCCCGCCGGGCCGGCGGGCGGGCGGCGAGGACCCCGGCCAGCGCCGCCACCACCACCAGGATCGCGACCGAGCCGACCGGCACCGTCAGCGCGAAGCCGTCGAGCGTCGCCCCGACCGCCGTCGCCAGCACGAACCCGAGCACCACCCCCAGCGCGGCGCCGAGCAGGGCCGTGATCAGGGCCTCGATCGTGACCATCCGCCGGACCTGGGCCTGGGTCGCGCCGACCGCCCGCAGCAGCCCGATCTCGCGCACCCGCTCGGCGATCGAGAGCGAGAGCGTGTTGACGATCCCGAAGACGGCCACGATCACCGACAGCGCCAGCAGCGCGTAGACGAGCATCAGCAGCTGGTCGACCTGCTTGGTCTGGGTGGTGATCCAGTCGTCCTTCGCCTGCGCCTCGACCCCCGGGTAGCCGTCGGCCAGCGCCTTCTCCAGCGCGGCCGGCTCGGCGTTGCCGCGGACCAGCACGAACGCCGGCCGCGGGTCGGCCAGCCGGCGGGCCGTCTCCGGCGCCACCCACGAGCCGTCCATCGTGAAGCCGCCGTCGGCGATCACGCCGGTCACCCGCAGCCGCAGCCGGCGGGTGTTGGCGCCGACCACCGTCACCGTCCGGCCGACGGTCGCGTGGAGCGTCTTCGCGTCGTCCTTGCCGAGCAGGATCTCGTCCGGCCCGGGGTCGCGGACCGGCCGGCCGCCGGCGACGTGCAGCCGCAGCAGCCCACCGTCGAAGACCCCGCGGTCGGCGACGTTCAGCGACAGGTCCTCCCCCGCCGCCTTCGCCGCCACGAAGCCGACCGCCCCCGCCGCCTGGACGTCGCGCTGACGGCGCAGCGCCGCCGGCAGGTCGGGCGGCAGCGAGGAGGTGCCGCCGTCGCGGCTCTGGACCACCAGCGGCGCGCCGACGGCCGCGTCGAGGTCGCCGCGCAGCGTCTCGCGGATGCCCGAGGCGAAGACGGTGGCGAAGACCATCAGCGCCAGGCCGACCATCAGCGCCGCCGCGGTGACCGCCGTCCGGCCCGGCTGGCGAACCGCGTTGTCGCGCGCCAGCCGCCCCGGCAGGCCGAAGAGCCGGGTCATCGGACCGCCGACGATCGTGGCCAGCGGCGCGACCAGGATCGGCGACAGCAGCGCCGTGCCGACGAACAGCAGCCCGGCGCCGACGCCGGCCGCGGCCGATCCGCCGTCGCCGTCGATCGTCCCGGCGACCGCCAGCAGCAGCAGCGCGGTGCCGATCGCGGCCAGCACCGCGCCGGCGATCACGCCGCCGCGGCGGACGCGGCCGCGGGCCGGCGGGGCCGCCGCCTCGCGCAGGGCCTCGACCGGCGGCACCCGGGTCGCGCGGGCGGCCGGCACGAAGCTGGCGACCATCGTCACCAGGATCCCGACCAGCAGGCCGACGACCACCGTCCGCGGCGCGACGACCGTCGCCGTCGAGGGGAAGTCGATCTCGAAGGCGGCCATCAGCGACCGCAGGCCGGGCGCGACCACCAGCCCGGCCGCGACCCCCACGACCGAGCCGAGCACGCCGATCGCCAGCGACTCGCCGAGCACCTGGCGGCGGATCTGGCCGCGGGTGGCGCCGAGCGCCCGCAGCAGCGCGTGCTCGCGCTGGCGCTGGGCGACGGTGATCGAGAAGGTGTTGAAGATCAGGAACGCGCCGACGAAGGTCGCGATCCCGGCGAAGACCAGCAGGATCGTCGGCAGGAAGCTGAGCCCGTCCTTGATGTCCTGGGCCTGCTTGCTGGACTCCGCCGCGGCGCTGCGGACGGTCGCGGCGCCGCCGACCGCGGCCCGCACCGAGCGCTCCAGCTGGGCCACGCTGACGCCCTCGTCGCGGCGGACGGCGACGGTGCTGAAGTAGTTGCCGGGCGTGCGCGCGGCCAGCGCCGCCGCCGTCCGCTGGGTGGTCAGGGCGACCGTGGCGCCGCCGAACGAGCCGACGCCCTCCAGCTCGACCGTCCCGACCAGCGTCAGCCGCCGCTGCGGGCCTGCCAGCTGGACCGGCACCCGGTCGCCGAGCGCGTAGCCGCCCTTCTCGGCCGCCGCCTTGTCGAGCGCGATCTCGCCGTCGGCGCGGGGCGCGTGGCCGCTGGCGTAGCGGGTCGACCCGAACCAGGCCGCTCCCCGCTCGTCGCCGGAGAGGACCCCGGGCGCGAAGCCGCTGCCGAGCCGGTCGCGGCCGTTCTTCTCGAACACCACCAGCTGCTGGCTGCCGACCACGCCGGTCGCGTCGCGGACCCCGTCGGCGCCGCGGACCTTCGCCAGCACGGACCGCGGCATCTGCGGCGGGTCGCTGCCGAAGCTGTCGACACCCTCCTCGCTGTTGGGGGTGACGATCACGTCCGCCCCGCGGTTGGTGGCCTCGGTCAGGTTGTCGAAGCTGCGCCCGATCGTGTCGGTGTAGACCAGCGTGCCGGCGACCAGCGCGACGCCGAGCACGACGGCCAGCGCCGTCATCAGCGTCCGTCGCAGGTGGGCCCGCAGGCCGCGCAGCAGCAGCGCGCGCATCAGGCTCCCGCCGGCCCCGGCTCGGAGGTCCGCCGCAGCCGCTCGTGGACGTCGTCGGCGCCGCCGGCCTGGCCGTCGTGGACGATCCGGCCGTCCTTCAGCACCAGCAGCCGGTCGGCGTAGGAGGCCGCGTGCGGGTCGTGGGTGACCATCACCACCGACTGGCCGAGGTCGTCGACCGACCGCCGCAGCAGCCCGAGGATGTCGTCCGAGGCGCGCGAGTCGAGGTTCCCCGTCGGCTCGTCGGCGAAGACCACCGCCGGCCGGCTGGCCAGCGCGCGGGCGACCGCGACCCGCTGCTGCTGGCCGCCCGACAGCTCGCTCGGGCGGTGGCCGCGGCGGTCCTCGAGGCCGACGGTCGCCACCAGCTGGTCGATCCACTCGCGGTCGATCGGCCGGCCGCCGATCGTCAGCGGCAGCAGCACGTTCTCCTCCGCCGTCAGCACCGGCAGCAGGTTGAAGGCCTGGAAGACGAAGCCGATCCGGTCGCGCCGCAGCTCGGTCAGGCGGCGGTCGTCGAGCGCCCCCAGCTCGACCCCGTCGAGGGTGACCGTGCCGGCGTCGGCGCGGTCGAGGCCGGCGACGCAGTGCATCAGCGTCGACTTGCCCGATCCGGACGGGCCCATGATCGCGGTCAGCTCGCCGGCGCGGAAGTCGACGGAGACCCGGTCGAGGGCCGTGATCGCCGTCTCGCCGCTGCCGTAGGTCTTGGTGAGGCCCGAGGCCTGGACGATGGGAGGCACGTCGGCCATCCAACCACGGAGAAGGCCGTTCGAGGACGAACGCGGGGGCAATCCCCAGGGTGCTCGGGGGAATCCCCCATCCCGCGGCGGCGGAACGGGGGCGACGCGGTCGGCCGGGACGTGCGGGGGCATGCGGCGACCGTACGGCCGCCGCTTGAGGGTTCTCTGACGGTCTCCTACAGGCCGAGGATCGTGGTCGGGGTCAGCGCCGGCTTGCTGCCGAACTGCTGCTCCTGGCCGGTCCCCCAGCACTGGAGGACGCCGTCGGTCAGGATCGCGCAGCTGTTGCCGTTGCCGGCCGAGACGGCCACCGCGCCGGAGCGGATCGGGGTCACCGGGGTCTTCGACGCGGCGGTGGTGCCGTCGCCGAGCTGCCCGAAGTCGTTGTCGCCCCAGCACTGGACCGCGCCCGAGACGATCGCGCAGACGTGCTCGTCGCCGACCGACACCGCCGTCGCGCCGGAGCTGACGATCGTCTCCGGCTCGGCGTCGCCGGCGGCCAGGTCGCGGGTGTCGTCCGAGTTCCAGCACTTGACCGCGCCGCCGACGACCGCGCAGACGCGGGCCGCGCCGCTGAGGCTGTCGACCATCGTCCGGCTGACGTCGACCGCGGTCGCGCCCGACGGGATCGCGGTCACGACCTCGCGGGTGATCTTGCCCGGCTCGATCTTGACCGTGTGGCGGCCCCAGCACTTGACCGCCCCGCCGACGACCGCGCAGTCGTTGTCGTAGCCCGAGGCGACGTCGGCCGCGCCGGCCGTCCCGGGCACCGTCACCGGCTGCTCGGAGGCGCCGCTGCCGGTCCCCCGGCCGAGCACGTCGAGCGCGTCGTCGCCCCAGCAGGCGACGCTGCCGCCGCTGATCGCGCACGCCTGGCGGTAGCCGATCGAGACGTCGCCGACGCCGCCGGCGATCACCGTCGCCGGCCGCTCGAAGCGGCGGGTGCCGACGATCCCCCAGCAGAGCAGGCTGTCGGAGACGACCGCGCAGCTGCCGACGCCACCGTCGACGTCGACCCGGCGGGTGTCGACGCCGGCCAGGGCCGTGACCGGCATCCGGGTGGCGCCGAGCTGGGCGTCGCCCATCCGGCCGCCGACGTCGGTCCCCCAGCAGCGGACGGCGCCGCCGTTGGCGACCGCGCAGCCGTGCTCGCGGTCGATCGCGACCGCCGTCGCCGGAGCGCTCGGCTGGTCCGGCTTCCAGCAATCGAGCCGCCGCCACAGCTCGACCGACCCCAGCTGGTAGGTCAGCGGCCCGAACTCGACGGCGTAGCGGCTCTTCAGCGGCAGCCCGAGGCGGCCGCCGATCGCGCCGCCGAAGTCCAGGTTCAGCGCGCAGCCGTCGCTCCACGGCTTGGCGTCGAACTTCAGCTTCGGGGCGAAGTTGACGTAGACGTTGGCCGCCTTCTTGACGCCCAGCCCCAGCTCAGCGGTGAACGCGGCCGAGGCGCCGAGGTCGAAGCCGAGCGAGCCCTTGGTCTTCGCCTCCGTGTTGCCGCGGACGGTCAGCTTGTCGCGGGCGTCGCTGTCGACCCGGGCGGCGACGTGGCGGACGGCCTCGTACTGGTAGGCGCCGGACAGCTCGGCCTGGGCCTTGATCGAGAACGAGACGTCGAAGTAGGCCGGGATCGGCACGCCGCCGACCGGCACCAGGAACGGCCGGTGCAGCAGCGACTCGCTGAAGCTGCACTCGAGCTTCCCCGCCAGCTCGACGCCCCAGCCCCAGTAGAGGTCCATGTTCACGTCCATCGCCAGCCGCGGCGGCCAGCTCTCCCACTCCAGGTTGGCCGCGCGGGCGTTGCGGATCCCGGCGCCGCCCTTGAGCGCCACCGAGCCCTGGACGCCGCCGCAGGGCAGGTAGTCGAGCGGGCCGCCGGGGAAGGGCGCCGCGCGGCGGGCGGCGTTCGGCGGGGTCAGCGCGATCGAGCTGCCGGCCGGGGCCACGTAGCGCGGCACGACCTCGCTGATCGCCGCCGGCCGCAGTCGCAGCTCGACGTTGCGGCCCCGGCGGACGACCTTCGTGATCCGGGCCACCAGCCCGTCCGGCAGCGCACCGCTGAGGCCGGCGGTCAGCAGCCCGCCGGTCCGGTAGGCGCGGCTGCGCGGCACGACGATCGCCGACGGCTTCGTGCGGTCGCCGCGGACGGCGCCGATCCGCTTCGGCAGCGCCCGCACGCCGGGGTTGACGACCGTCCCGTAGCGGACCTTGGCCGTCTGGCGGGCGGGCTTGCGGCCGACGGTGATGCGGGTGACGGCGGCGACCGGCAGCACCGTCGAGCCCTTGCGGACGCGGCCGGCCGCGCGGGCCACGCGGACCTTGCGCGCGCTGACCACGTAGCGGCCCGGACGCAGCCGGCGGAGGACGGTGCGGCGGGCGCGGATCGTGCGCCGCAGCCCCGGGCCGCGGACGCCGACGCTGGCCGACTGGCCCTTCGGCAGCCCGCTGACGACGACGGTCAGCGTGCCCGGACGGGCGCTGGCCGCCGTGGCGGTGGCCGGCGCGGCGGCGAGCGCCGGGGCGGCCGAGGCGGCGACCAGCGCAGCCGCCAGCAGCGGTGAGGGACGGCGGACGCGGGCGCGGCGGGACGGACGCGCGAGCGGGTTCCTGGGGAGCATCGGCCTCGGGGGGATCGGCGGGACGCGGCCCGCGCAATCTAGTCGAGGCGGCGCTCGCGGGCGAACGCCGGCGGCGGCGGGCCGGGCGCCAGCTCAGCGCGGGCCGTCGATGCGGACGGCGACCGCGGCCTGGGCCTCGGCCGCCTTGGCCGCGAGCGCCTGGACCGCCGCGCCCGGGTCCGGCTTGCCGAAGACGGCCGAGCCGGCGACGAAGACGGTCGCCCCGGCCGCCGCGCAGACGCCGATCGTGTCGAGGTCGACGCCGCCGTCGACCTCGATCGCCACGTCGGCCGGCAGCAGCGCCGCCATCCGCTCGATCTTCGCCGGCGAGGTCGGGATGAACTTCTGCCCGCCCCAGCCGGGGTTGACGGTCATCGCCAGCGCCAGGTCGAGCAGCTCGGCGGTCTCCTCCAGCGGCTGCGGCGGGGTGCCGGGGCAGAGGGCCAGGCCGGCCAGCGCGCCCTGCTCGCGGGCCAGGCCGAGCGCGTAGTGCAGCTGCGGGGTCGCCTCGGCGTGGACAGTCAGGACGTCGGCGCCGGCCTTGGCGAAGTCGACCAGCTGCCGCTCGGGGCGCTCGATCATCAGGTGCACGTCGAGGATCGCGTCGACCCCCTTGAGCGCGTCGACGACGATCGGGCCCATCGTGATCGGCGGCACGAAATGGCCGTCCATCACGTCGATGTGGACGACGCTCGCGCCCGCCGCCACGACCTCCTCGACCTGGCTCCGCAGGCGCCCGAAGTCGCTGGCGAGGATCGAGGGGGCGATGCCCTTCAGACGGGCCAGGCGCGGGTCGGTGGAGGTCACCCGGTCAGCGTAGCGACGCTAGACCTGGACCAGCATCGAGCTGCCGCAGTGGTTGCAGGCCAGCGTCGCCGTCTTCGACATCCGCACGATCGTCGAGTGCTCGCCGCAGTTCGGGCAGACCGACCGCAGCTCGTAGCGGAGCAGGCAGTTGACGCAGCGGTAGCGCCCGGGGAGGTTGGTCGGGCGCAGCCACGGCTCGTGACAGCCGGGGCAGCTCAGGCCGAGGTCAACCTCCATGACCCGGACTATTGCAACTCCGGCGGCCCGACCCCCTCGCGCCTGCGGAACCCCCGGCGCCGGGGCCGGATCAGCCGCCGACGGCGGCGATGTAGAAGCCGTCGGTGCGGTCGCGGTGCGGCCAGAGGCGGGTGATCCGGCCCTCCGGCAGCCGCTCCTCGCCGGGATTCAGCGTGCAGACGCTGTAGACCAGGCGGCCGTCGGGCTTCAGCGCTCGCTCGGCGACCTCCAGCAGCCGTCCCTGGAGCCGGCCCAGCTCGGCCAGGTCGCGCTCCTGGATCCGCCAGCGCAGGTCGGGGTGCGAGGCCAGCGTGCCGAGGCCCGAGCAGGGCGCGTCGAGCAGCACCCGGTCGAAGGAGCCGGCCGCCAGCTCGACCTCGAGCGCGTCGCCCGAGATCACCTCGACGTTCTCCGCCCCGACCCGCTCGCAGGTCCGCCGCAGGGCACGGGCGCGGGCCCCGTGCTTCTCGATCGCGACGATCGAGCCGCGGCCCTCCATCAGCGCCGACAGGTGGGTGGTCTTGCCGCCGGGCGCGGCGCAGAGGTCGAGCACCCGCTCGCCCGGCTGCGGGTCGACGGCGCGGGCGGCGCGCATCGACCCCCGCGACATCGCCACGAAGTGGCCGGCCCGCCAGCCCTCGTCGGCCAGCACGTCGAGCCCGCCGCTGACCCGCCGGGCCTCGGGCAGGTCGTCGTCGCAGCGCTCGCCGGGGACGACGATCCCCTCGGGCGGCTCGCCGGCGGCGTCGAGCGGCCCGGTCCGCAGCGTGTTGATCCGCAGCACCAGCTCGGTCGGCCGGTTGCCGGCGGCCAGCAGCGCGCGGGTCGGGTTCGGCCCCAGCCAGGTCCACCAGCGCTTGACCAGCCATAGCGGGTGGCTGTGGCGGATCGCGGCCCCCTCGGGGGTGTCGTCGGCCGGCAGCCGCAGCTTGCCGCCGTCCTCGTCGATCACCTTCCGCAGGACCGCGTTGACGAGCTTGAAGCCGAGGTTCGGCTTCGCCAGCTCGACCGCCGAGGCGACCGCGGCCCGGTTCGGGGTGCCGTCGCTGAAGAGCAGCTCGTAGAGGCCGATGTGGAGCGCGGCGCGGACCTCGACGTCGAGCTCGCGGTCGACGTGGCGGCCGATCACGTGGTCGAGGGTCAGCCGCCGCTGGACGGCGCCGAAGGCCAGCCGCTTGGCCTGGGCCCGCTCGCGCGGGGGCAGCTCGCCGGCGGCGCCGTGGAGCGCGCGGTCGGCGTAGGCGCCGTCGCGGAGCACCCGCACGACCACCTGGTGGGCGGCCCGGCGGGCGACGCCGGCCCGGTCCTCGCCGCGCGGGCCGTGGCCGGACGGGCGGCCGTTGCCGCTCGGGCGGCCGTTGCCGGAGGGGCGGCCGCGCTCGCCGTCGCCGCCCCGGGCCGACGGGCCGTTGGCGCGGGCGCCGGCCCCGGGCTTGCCGGTGCGGGCGGGGCCGCGGTTGGGACGGCGCTCCCAGCGGTCGGGACGGCCCGATCCGCGCTTCGGCAGCTCGCGGTCGCTCATCGGTCGCCGCGGCCGCGGAGGTAGTCGGCGTAGGCCATCGGGCGGCCGCCGGGCGGCTGGACCTCGAGCAGCTCCAGCTCGCCGTCGTCGTCGATCCGGGTCCGCAGCACGCCGAGCTTGGTCCCGTCGGCGAGCGGCAGCCGGGCGCCGATGTGGGGCGCCAGCGCGCGCACCTGGTCGTGGCGGCGCTGGGCCGGCGCGTCCGGGTCGAGGTCGCGGTCGGCGGCGGCGATCTTCTCGGCGTAGGTCACGCCGTCCTCCGGCTGCGGGGTGGCGGGGAGGTCGGCGGGACCGGCCTCCAAAGCCTCGATCAGGAGCTTCGCGCTCAGCCGCACCAGCCGCGGGGCCAGGCTGCCGTAGTCGTCGTCGGGGGCGATCGGCTCGCGCTGCTGGAGGAAGACGGGGCCGGCGTCCAGCTCCTCGACGACGTCCATGATGCTGACGCCGGTCTCGGCGTCGCCGGCCATGATCGCCCGCTCGACCGGGGCCGCGCCGCGCCAGCGCGGCAGCAGCGACGGGTGGACGTTGAGCAGCGGGAAGGCCGAGAGCAGCGGCTCGCGGATGATCGCCCCGTAGGCGCAGACGAGCACCGCGTCGGGCCGCTCGGCGGCGATCCGGTCGAACGCCTCGTCGTCGATCCGCTCCGGCTGGATCAGCGGCAGGCCCAGCTCGCGGGCGGCGTCGGCGACCGGCGGCGGGGTCAGCTTGCGGCCGCGGCCGGCGGGCCGGTCGGGCCGGGTGACGACCAGCGTCGGCGCGTGACCGGCCTCGGCCAGCAGCCGCAGCAGGTCGGCGGCGAACCAGCTGGTGCCGAGCAGGACCGTCCGGGGAACGTCGCTCATGCCGCGTCGCCGACCGCGGCGCGCAGGGCCCGCAGCGCCTGCTTGCGCTGGTCGCGCGCCGTCCGGTCGAGGATCAGGACCCCGTCCAGGTGGTCCATCTCGTGCTGGATGATCCGGGCCTCGAAGCCCGACGCCTCGACCACGATCGGCTGGCCGTGGCCGTCCTGGGCGCGGACCCGCAGGTGGACCGTGCGCTCGACGTCGACGGCCACGCCGGGCAGCGACAGGCAGCCCTCCTGGCCGACCTCGGACTCGTCGCCGCGCCACTCGATCTGCGGGTTGACCAGCGAGCGGACCGGGCCCTCGCCGCCGTCGACCGCGTAGACCAGCACCCGGTGGAGCGTGCCGACCTGGTTGGCGGCCAGCCCGACGCCACGGGCGTCGCGCATCAGCTGGCCCATCACCTCGAGCTCCTCGCGCAGCGCCTCGTCGAAGACGGTCACCGCGCGCGCCTCGGCCTTCAGGACCGGGTCGCCCCACTGGCGGATCGCCTGCAGCGCCGCCCGCCGCCGGGCGTCGGCGGCGGCCTCGATCTGGGGGCTCTCCTGGTGGGTCTCGACGTCGGCCATCGACGGTCCAGGGTAGCGGGGGCGGACGGTCGGGGCCGTGGCGCGGCGGCGCTGGTCGACGGGGGCCCGACCCCTACCGCGGGTCGACCTCGACCGCCAGCACCAGGCCGCGGGCGGCGGGGGCGCCGACGATGCTGTTGACCGCGGCCCGCACCGCCGCCACCGCCGGTGCCCGCCGCGGGGCCTTCAGCAGCAGCTGGCGGCGGAAGCGGCCCTGGCGGCGGAAGATCGGGACCGGGCCCATCGTGCCCTCGGGCATCCGCTCGCGGAGGACGCTGGCGGCGGCCTGGACGCGCTGCTCGTCCTCGTGCTCGCACATCACCCGCACGATGGTCGAGAAGGGCGGGTAGTCGAGCTGCCGGCGCCGCTCCAGCTCCTCGACCAGGAAGCCGTGGGCGTCGTGGCGGGCGGCGTGGCGCAGCGCGCGGTCGTCGGGCGAGCGGGTCTGGACGAGGACGGTCGCCGGCGTCCCCGACGGTCCGCCGCCGCGGCCGGCCCGCCCGGCCAGCTGGGCGACGAGCTGGAAGGTCCGCTCCTGGCTGCGGAAGTCGGGGAAGCGGAGGGTCGCGTCGGCGTCGACCACCACCCCCAGCTCGACGTCCGGGAAGTCGTGGCCCTTGGCGATCATCTGGGTGCCGACGAGGATCCCGTGGTCGGCCTCCTGGAACCGCTGCAGGACCCCGGAGCGGTCGCGGACGTCGGCGTCGAGCCGGAAGACGTGGCCCGGCAGGTGGTCGGCCAGCTGCTCGGTCCCGAGCCCGTGCTGGCCGACCGAGACCGACCCGCAGGCGGGGCACTGGCGCGGCGGGTGCTCGACGTGGCCGCAGTGGTGGCAGCGGAGGACGTCGCCGCCGCGGTGCAGCACCAGCGAGACGTCGCAGTTCGGGCACTCCCAGGTGTGGCCGCAGTCGGCGCACTCCAGCCAGGTCGCCCAGCCGCGCCGGTTCAGCAGCACGATCGCCTTGCGGGCGTCGGTCAGGGCCTGGTGGACATGGCGGTCGAGGACGTTGCGGTTGCCGCGGACGTCGATCAGGCGGACGGCCGGCAACGCCCCGCCGTCGGCCCGCCGCGGCAGCGCGATCCGGCGCAGGGCGGCCCACGACTCGGGTCGCGGGGTGGCGGAGCCGACCACCAGCACCGCCCCGCTCTCGCGGGCCCGCCAGGCGGCCACCCGGCGGGCGTCGTAGCGGGGATCGCCGTCCTGCTTGTAGGCCGGGTCGTGCTCCTCGTCGACGATCACCAGGCCGAGGTCGGGCACCGGCGCGAAGACGGCCGACATCGGTCCGACGCAGATCCGCGCCTCGCCGCGGCGCAGCCGCCACCACTCGTCGCGCCGCTCGCCCTTCGAGAGGCCGGAGTGGAGGACGGCGACGGTCTCGCCCAGCCGCGAGCGGAAGCGGGCGACGGTCTGCGGCGTGAGGGCGATCTCCGGCACCAGCACCAGCGCGGTGCGGCCGGTGGCCAGGGCACGGGCGGCGGCCTGCAGGTAGACCTCGGTCTTGCCGGATCCGGTGACGCCGTGGAGCAGGAAGCGGTCCTCGCCGGCGCTCGGGTCGCGGAGCGCGTCCTCCAGCCGCTGGACGGCCAGCAGCTGGTCGGGGTTGAGGGACGGGGCGCCGGCGGCGGCGCCGAGCGCGACGTGGTCGGGGCGGCGGCCGTCGGCGCGCCGCTCGATCGTCACCAGCCCGCGGCCCTCCAGCCGTCGCAGGGCGGGCAGGTCGTCGCCGGTCCAGCCCGGCAGCCGGTCGAGCAGCGCCCGCTGGTTGGCGGTCAGGCGGATCCCGGCGTAGCGCTCGTCGCGGTTGCCGTCGGGGTCGGCGCTGGCGGCCTCTCCCGCGCGCTCGGCCCACAGCCGGGTCCGCTCGCCGACGCCCTCGGGCGGCAGCAGCAGCTCCAGGCAGCGGGCCGGGGTCGAGACGACGTCGTCGGCCATCCAGCGGGCCAGCCGCACCAGGTCGGGCGGCAGCGAGACGTCGAGGATCGCCGTCGGTTCCTTCAGCCGGTGCTCCGACCGCTCGGCCAGCTCGACCACGACCCCCCGCAGCCGCTGGCGACCGAAGGGCACCTCGACGACGCTGCCGACGTCGCAGCCGTCGGTCCGGCGGTAGTCGAACGGACCCCGCACCGCGCGGGCCGTGACGAGCGGCTCCACGCGGACGACGGCTGGCACCGCCCGATCGTCGCAGGACCGGCGGCGCGGCGCGGCTGGGCGGGCGAGACGGCCCCGTGGGCCGCCGCCCCAGCGGGTATCGTCGCGCCATGGATCTGCACGCCGACGAGCGCGTCCTCTACGCCGAGAGCCCCTCCTGGCGCAGCCAGTTCACGCTCCACCTGGGCGCGGTCGTGGCCGGGATCCTCGTCGGCGCGATCGTCTTCCTGGCCGTCGACCCGGACTGGATCGGGATCCTGGTCGGGATCGGCGTCGTGATCGCCGTGGTGGTCTTCCTGTGGCTCGAGCGGTCGCGCACGAAGTACGTGATCACCACCCACCGGATCCACGTCCGCGAGGGCCTGATCAGCAAGGAGCTGCAGGAGACGCGGCTCGACCGGATCCAGAACGTGACGGTCAACCAGACGGTCGCCCAGCGGCTGCTGATGATCGGCACCGTCGACTACGACACCGCCGGCGACGACGGCTCGCGCTTCCGGATGGAGGGCGTGCCGCGGCCCCAGGGCCTGGTGCGGCTGGTCGACAACGCCCAGCGGGCCGCGCTCGAGGACGAGCGCCGCAAGGCCGCGGTCGCCGAGGCGGAGGCCGACGCCAGCGTCCGCAGCCGCTACGAGCAGCGGGGCGACGGCTACGAGCGCCGCTACGACGACGAGCGACCGGCCGACGACCGCTGAGGCGCGGCCGGTCGCGCCTCAGCCGTAGAGCCGGCGGGCGTAGTCGGGGCCGTAGTAGCGCTCCAGCTCCTCCAGCGGCTCGTCGGGCCGCTCCAGCGCCTGGGCGATCCGGGCCCGCGACGGCACCGCGTCGGCGGCGGGCCACTGCTCCGGCTGCCAGACGCCGGCGCGCAGGAAGGCCTTGGCGCAGTGGTGGAGGACCTCCTCGATCTCGACCACCAGCGCCAGCCGCGGCCGGTGGCCCTTCACCACCAGCTGGTCGAACCACGGCGCGTCGCGCAGCAGCCGCGCGCGGCCGTTGATCCGCAGCGTGTCGCCGCGGCCGGGGAGCAGGAACAGCAGCCCCACGTGCGGGTTCTCGAGGATGTTGCGGAAGCCGTCGGCGCGGCGGTTGCCGGGCCGCTCGGCGAGCGCGATCGTGGCGTCGTCGAGCACGTGGACCAAATCGCCGGGCGGGTCGCCCTTCGGTGAGACGTCGCAACGGCCGTCGGCGTCCGCCGTCGCCACCAGGCAGAAGGGCGACGCCGCCAGCCACTGCCGGTCGAGCTCGTGGAGCCGCCGGCGGACCTTGTCGCGGACCCGCGGCAGCGGCTCGCCGACGATCGCGGTCAGCTCCTCGACCGTCCGGATCCGTTGGTCGTCGGGGTCGCGCTCGGGCTCGTTCATCGTCCGTCCGGTCTATCAGAGCGACAGGCCGTCGCCGGCGGGACGGGTCAGGCCGCGAGCAGCCGGACGTCGCAGTCGAGGCCGTCGATCGTGGCCCAGCGCGCATCTCCGGTGAGTCCCGAAACGACGAAGGGGCGCCCCGTAGGACGCCCCTCGAAGTTCGCGGCTCGCGCCGGACGAGCTAGAGGCCGGCGGCCTCGCGCAGGGCGTCGACCTTGTCGAGCTTCTCCCAGGTGAAGTCCGCGTCCTCGCGACCGAAGTGGCCGTACGCCGCCGTCTTCTGGAAGATCGGCCGGAACAGATTCAGATGCCGCCGATACGCCAACGGCCGCAGATCGAACACCGACCGCACCGCCTGCTCGATCTTGGCGTGCTCCAGCTTCTCCGTCCCGAACGTCTCGACCAAGATCGAGATCGGCTGCGCCACCCCGATCGCGTACGAGACCTGGATCTCCGCCCGATCCGCCAGACCGGCCGCGACGACGTTCTTGGCCACCCACCTGGTCGCATAGGCCGCGGAGCGATCGACCTTCGAGGAATCCTTGCCCGAGAACGCACCACCACCATGACGCGCCGCACCACCGTAGGTATCGACGATGATCTTGCGACCCGTCAACCCCGTATCACCGACGGGGCCGCCGATCACGAACCGGCCCGTCGGGTTGACGAGGAACTCGCCCAGCAGCGCGTTCTCGTCGTACAGCTCCGCGGGGAGGGTCGGCTTGACGACCTTCTCCCACAGATCCGCCTTGATCTGGCCCTGGTCCAGCACGTCCTCGGAGTGCTGGGTCGAGATCAACAGCTTGTCGATCGAGACCGGCCGACCGTCGCGGTAGCGCACCGACACCTGGGTCTTGGAGTCCGGACGCAGGTAGTCCAGCTCGCCGGCCTTGCGCACGGCGGCGAGCCGCTCGGCCAGGCGGTGGGCGTTCTGGATCGCGACCGGCATGTACTCCGGCGTCTCGTTGGTCGCGTAGCCGAAGATGATCCCCTGATCGCCGGCGCCCTCGAGATCGAACTCGTCCGCGCTGCCGCCCTTGTGCTCACTGGCGTCATCGACACCCTGCGCGATGTCCGCCGACTGCGGATCGATCGCGTTCAGCACCGCACACGAATCGAACGAGAACCCCAGATCACCATGGGTGTAGCCGATCTTCTTGATCGTGTCCCGCGCGACCTGCTGCACATCGATATAGGCATCGGTCCGGATCTCGCCCGAGACCACGACCAGCCCGGTGTTGACCAGCACCTCGCAGGCCACACGGGCCTTCTCGGGGTTGGAATCGTTGGCGAGCACCGCGTCCAGGACCCCATCCGAGATCTGGTCAGCGACCTTGTCGGGATGGCCCTCGGAGACGGACTCCGAAGTGAACAGGTACTCGTTGTCGGCGTACTGGGTCATGGAATCCAGAGGTCGATCTCGGCGGTCGTCTCGCCGCCCGTGGCCCGCGAGACCATACCGACCGCGCGGACCCGTGCGAGGTCGGCCCTCGCCGCCCGGTACTCGGGCAGGCCCGCCAGGCCGGTGCGTTCCGCGGTCCGCAGCAGCTGCGAGAAGTCGAGAAACCCTATCGACATCCCGGGTTTCCGGGCGCCGGCGATCGTCCGCCGCCAGCCCTCGCCGGCGTCGATCCGGGGACCATCCGTCAGCAGCGCCGCGGCCGCCGCCCGGCTGGTGAACGCGATCACGCGGTTGCCGTCGACCAGGTAGCCGAGCCGGGTGCCGCCCGCCAGCCGCCCGCTCCAGGCCAGCCGCCCGCCGATCGATCCCCGCACCACCCGACCGCCGGCGGCCCCGCGGCGCGCGACCAGCCGCAGCGCCGCCCCGGCCCGCGCGCCGTCGGTCACCGGCAGCGCCAGCGCCATCGCTGTCCCGCTGCGCCCGCCCGACGGCAGCAGCACCAGCTCCGAGGGCCCGCGGATCGCGTCGACCAGGTCGTGTCGCCAGCGCCCGCCGGTGGCGGCGTCGACCTGGCCGGCGACCGTGCTCCAGCGCCGCAGCTCTCCCAGCGCCCGCTGGTCGCCGGTCACCGCCAGCAGCCGCTGGACCGCCCCCAGCGGATCGCCGGTCAGGACCGTCCCGATCGCGCCCGCCGGCGCCGTCGCCCGGCCCGGCGCGGCGGCCGCGGTCCCGCTCCCTGCCGCCGCCCCGCGCGAGCGCACGACGACCCGCGCGCCGTCGGCCCGCGGCCCCAGCGACAGCGCCACGCCCTGCAGCGACGGCCGGTCGAGCAGCACCGCCAGCGCCCCTAGCAGCCCCGCCCGCGGGGCCAGCACCCGCCGGACCCCGGCGACCGACAGCCAGACGTCGGCGACCCGGTCGCGCGGCAGCCCGCCGACCAGCCGCCGGTGCAGCGGCAGCGCTGCCAGCGAGCGGTCGGGCGCGCCCGCCCGGTGGCGCTCGTGCAGCCGCCGGACGCGGTCCATCACCGCCGGCGTGGTCACCACCAGGTAGCGGCCCAGGTAGCGGGCCTCGCTCGGACCGCAGCGGACCGGCGCCGCGCGGCGGTGCGCGCGACCGGTGTCGACCAGGATCAGCGACGCCGCCTGCTGGCTCCCGGTCGGCACGATCGCCAGCGTCGCCTCGCGGCCGGCGACGCGCTCGACCGGCCGGTCGCAGCCGGGCGCCGAGAGCCCCCGCAGCAGCCGGTCGCGGAGCGCGGTCCAGCCGGGGAACGCCCGCAGCCGCCGCTCGATCGTGGCCACCGCCGGCCGCTCGCGGTCGGTCGAGACGTGGATCGCGACCAGCGCGTCGGCCGGCACCAGCGAGAGCGAGGGAGTCGCGGCCGGCGGCGGGTCGTCGCCGCAGCCGCGGAGCGCCAGCACGACCGCCGCCGCCAGCGCGGCGAGCAGGACGAGCAGCGGCCCCCGGCGGCGCGCGAACCCCCGGGCCGCCATCGCGCTAGTCGTCCGCGCCCCAGCCGTCGCCGTCGCCGTCCCAGCCGTCGTCGTCGACCCGATCGTCGGCGGCGCGGGACGGCGAGCCGACCTCGCCGCGGCGCGTGTTGCGCTCGTTGAAGTCGATGATCACCGGGATCCCGTCGAGCCCGAAGCGGGCCCGCAGCCGGTTCTCGATGTAGTAGGCGTAGTCGCGGACGACTCGGTTGCGGTCGTTGATCGAGATCGCGAACCGCGGCGGCTGCTCGCCGACCTGGCTGATGTAGAGCATCTTCAGCCGGTGGCCGCGGACGGCCGGCGGCTGCTTGCGCTCGACCGTCTCGGCCAGGAAGCGGTTCAGCTGGCTGGTCGGGATCCGGCCCTTGCGCTTGTCGCCGAGGGCCAGCGCCTCGCTGATCACCCGCTGGACGTTGCGGCCGGTCTTGGCGCTCGCCGTCAGCACCCGCGGCCGCAGCCGCAGCTTCTGCTGGACCTTGGCCCGCTCGTGCGCCAGCTCGTCGTCGGTCAGGTTGTGCTCGTCCCACTTGTTGAGCACCAGCAGGGTCGCGCAGCCGGCCTTCATCGCCAGCTCGGCGACCCGGAAGTCCTGGCTGGTGACGCCGTCGGCCGCGTCGCAGACGACGATCGCCACGTCGGCCCGCTCGACCGCCTGCTGCGAGCGGAGGACCGTGTAGTACTCGACCGACTCGGTGACCTTCGCCTGCCGCCGCATCCCGGCGGTGTCGACGATCACCACCCGCCGGCCGTCGATCTCGATCGGCAGGTCGATCGCGTCGCGGGTGGTCCCCGCCACGTCGGAGACGATCACTCGCTCGTCGCCGACCAGCCGGTTGAAGAGCGTCGACTTGCCGGCGTTCGGTCGGCCGATGATCGTCAGCCGCAGGGTGTCGGCGTCCTCGGGATCGCTGTCGCCCGCGGGCAGCTGGGCCACGACCTCGTCGAGCAGGTCGCCGGTGCCGAGGCCCTGGGCGGCGGAGACGGCGATCGGATCGCCGAGCCCGAGCGCGTAGAACTCGGCCGCCAGCGGGATGTCCTTGCCGACGTCGATCTTGTTGGCGGCGACGATCACCGGGCCGCGCCAGCGCCGCAGCAGGTCGGCCAGCTCCTCGTCGCCGGGCCGCACGCCGGCCTTGGCGTCGACCACGAAGACCACCAGGTCGGCGGTCGTCAGCGCCGCCTTCACCTGGTTGAGGATCTCCGACGCCATCGGATCGGGGTCGAGCGCGTCGACGCCGCCGGTGTCGACCAGCTCGAAGCGGCGGCCGTTCCACTCGGCGGCGATGTGCTTGCGGTCGCGGGTGACGCCGGGCCGCTCGTGGACGACCGCCTCGCGGCGACCGGTCAGGCGGTTGATCAGGCTCGACTTGCCGACGTTCGGATAGCCGACGATCGCGACCTGCCTCATGCCGCCCCCTCCCCGCCGCGGACCTCGGTCGCCAGCGCCGCGATCCGGTCGACCACCGCCTCGAAGGCGAGCCCGGTGGTGTCGACCTCGACCGCGTCGTCGGCCTGCCGCAGCGGCGACGCCTCGCGGGTGCGGTCGCGGAGGTCGCGCTCGCGGAGGTCGGCCAGCTCCTGCTCCAGCGGGCGCCCGGTCTGGGCGGCGCGGCGGGCAGCGCGCTCCTCGTCGCTGGCGGTCAGGAAGACCTTCAGCTCGGCGTCGGGCCGCACCACGGTGCCGATGTCGCGGCCCTCGGCGACCCAGTCGCCGCGCGCCGTCAGCTTCCGCTGGCGGTCGACCAGCGCCTCGCGGACCGCCGGGTCGGCGGCCACCTGCGACGAGCGGCTGCTGACCTCCGGCGCCCGGATCGCGTCGGTCACGTCGCTGTGGTTCAGCAGCACCCGGTCGCCCTCGAAGTCGATGTGGAGGACGGCGACCTCGCGGACGTGGTCGGCCGACTCGTCCTCGATCGCCGCCAGCGCCACGCAACGGTACATCGCCCCGGTGTCGAGGTAGGTGAACCCGAGGCGCTGGGCGACGGCCCGCGCGACGGTGGACTTGCCGGCCCCGACCGGGCCGTCGATCGCGACGAGCATCGGGGCGAGGATAGACGGCCCCCGCTCGCGTGGCGGCTGACCCCCGGCGTGCGGGGGCCGGCCGCCACGCGAGTGGGAGGGGTGGCGGTCCTCCCTTCGGCGGGGCGGGCTTCACCCGCGCGGCCGATGCCGGGGCGGCGGCCGGCCACCACCCTGGAAGGCGATGCTGGTGACGCTGATCGCGGTCTGCGAGGTGCTCTTCTGGGTCCTGCTGGCCTGGGGCCTGACGCTCCGCTACGTGCTGCGGCGGCCGCGGGCCGGCGCCGTCCTGCTGCTGCTGCTGCCGGTCTGCGACCTGCTGCTGCTGGGCGCGACGGTGGCCGACCTGCGCGACGGGGCGACGGCCCAGTTCCCGCACGGCCTGGCGGCGGCCTACCTCGGCTTCTCGCTCGCCTTCGGCCCGGGGCTGGTGCGGTGGGCCGACGTCCGCTTCGCCCACCACTTCGCCGACGGGCCAGCACCGACGCCGGTGCCGCGCTCGGGCCCCGAGCGGGTCCGCCACGAGTGGCACGTCTTCGCCCGCGCGGCGCTGGCCTGGGCGATCAGCTGCGGCCTGCTGCTGCTGGCGATCGCGCTGGTGGCCGACGGCGACCGGACGGCGGCGCTGCTCGGCTGGATCCAGCGGCTGAGCCTGGTGCTGGCGATCTGGGCGATCTGGCCGATCAGCTACACGATCCGTCCCGGCCCCGACCCCTCCCGCGCGCCCGAGGCGACCCGCTAGGTCGGGCTCGAACCCGAGCGGTCCGCCGCCACCCGGCCGCCGCGCCGGGCCGGTGGCGCCGATACTGCGACGGTGCGAGCCCTGCGACCCCTCCGGCGGCGGCGGTTCCGCCTGCTCTGGATGGGGCTGGCGGTCTCGCTGCTGGGCGACGGCCTGTGGCTGGTCGCGGTCGCCTGGCAGGTGATCGAGCTCGGCGGCGGGCCGTTGCAGCTGTCGCTGGTGGCGACGCTCTACAGCGTCGGGCTGGTCGGCTGCGTGCTGCTCGGCGGCGTCGTCGCCGACCGGGTCTCGCGGCGGCGGATCATGGTCCTGGCCGACCTGGTGCGGGTGGTGGCGACGGTCACGCTCGGCGCGCTCGCGGTCGCCGGCCTGCTGGAGGTCTGGCAGATGGCGCTCGGGGCGCTGACGATCGGCGCCGCCGAGGCGTTCTTCGTGCCCGCCTTCACCGCCCTGGTGCCGCAGCTGGTGCCGGAGGACGAGCTGCTGGCGGCCAACGGGCTCGAGGGCGTGATCCGGCCGCTGGCGCTGCAGGCGGCGGGGCCGGCGCTCGGCGGCGTGCTGGTCGGGATCGCCGATCCCGGCACCGCGATGCTGGCCAACGGCGGCACCTACGCGATCTCGGTCGCCTGCCTGCTCGCGATCGGGACCGTCGCGCTGCCGCCGCACGAGGCCGGCACCGGCGGCGGCGCGTCGCTGCTGGCCGACATGCGGGCCGGCTGGCGCTACATGACCAGCCAGCGGTGGCTGTGGAGCACGCTGCTCTTCGCCTGCGTGGCGGTGCTGTTCGTGATCGGGCCGATCGAGGTGCTGCTGCCGTTCGCCGTCCGCGAGCAGACCGGCGGCGGGTCGGAGCAGTTCGGGCTGGTGCTGGCGGTCTACGGGATCGGCTCGGCGCTCGGCGCGGTGCTGATCTCGTCGCGGCCCTTCCCCCGCCGCTACCTGACCGCGATGCTGCTGCTGTGGGGCCTGGGCACGCTGCCGATGGCCCTGATGGGCTGGCTGCACGTGCTCTGGGCGATGGCGCTGGTGGCGTTCGTGGTCGGCCTCTGCGACGCCGGCGGCGGCGTGATCTGGGGCACGCTGCTGCAGCGGCGGGTGCCGGCCCGGCTGCAGGGACGGGTCGCCAGCCTCGACTGGTTCGTCTCGCTGGCGCTGATGCCGATCTCGATGGCGCTGGCCGGGCCGGCCGGCGAGCTGGTCGGGCTCGGGCCGGTCTTCGTGGCGACCGGCGTCGGCTGCGCGGCGACGGCGCTGGTCGTGCTCTTCGGCCTGCGGCTGCGGGAGGACGAGCGCGCCCATCCGCTGGTCGACGAGCGGACGCTGGCGGCGGCGGACTGAGGCCGTCCGCCGGCGGCCGTCGCCGCTCAGCCGCCGCGCCGCTGGAGCCGCGCGACGTCCTCGCCGAAGGCCGGGTAGGAGACCTCGGCGGCCTCCATCCCGATCACCTCGACGCCCTCGCGCGAGGCCAGGCCGGCGACCGCGCCGAGCATCGCCAGCCGGTGGTCGCCGTGGGCCTCGATCGTGCCACCGCGGATCCCGCCGCTGCCCTGGACGACGAAGCCGTCGTCGGTCGCCTCGATCTCCGCCCCGAGGCCCCGGAGGCCGTCGACGACGGTCGCGATCCGGTCGGACTCCTTGTGCTTCAGCTCCTCGGCGCCGCGGACCACCGTCTCGCCCTCGGCGAAGCAGCCGAGCAGCGCCACCAGCGGCAGCTCGTCGATCAGCAGCGGGACCTCCGCCGCCTCGATCGTGGTCGCCTTCAGCGGGCCGTGGGCGACGTCGAGGTCGGCGGTCGGCTCGTCGCCGGGGACCTCGCCGTCGCGGCGCTGCTCGCGCTCGCCGACGACGATCGCGCCCATCCGGTCGAGCACGTCGAGGAAGCCGGCCCGGGTCCAGTTGACGCCGACGCCCTCCAGCAGCAGCCGCGAGCCCTTGACGAGCACGCCGGCGGCGATCGGGAAGGCGGCCGAGGAGATGTCGGCCGGGACGTGGATGTCCTCGACGGTCAGCTCGTCGACGTGGCCGACGGTGATCGCGTCGCCGGTCCGCCAGAGCGGCACCCCGAGCCGCGAGAGCAGCCGCTCGGTGTGGTCGCGGCTGGCGACCGGCTCGACGACCGTCGTCTCGCCGTCGGCGATCATGCCGGCCAGCAGCACGCAGCTCTTGACCTGGGCCGACGCCACCGGCAGCTCGTAGCGGATCCCGTGCAGCCGCTGGCCGTGGACGGTGAAGGGCGGCAGCCGGTCGTCGATGGCGGCGATCTCCGCCCCCATCTGCCGCAGCGGCACGGCGATCCGGTCGACCGGGCGCTTGCGGATCGAGCTGTCTCCGTCGAAGGTGAACGAGCGCCCCTCCTGCCCGGCGAGCCAGCCGGGCAGCAGCCGCATCAGGGTGCCGGCGTTGCCGACGTCGATCGTCTCGCCGTGGGCGTCGGCCGCCCGCAGGCCGGTGCCGCGGACGGTCACCCGGTCGCCGTCGCGCTGGACCAGCGCGCCGATCGTCTGCACGGCCCCCAGCGTCGAGAGCGTGTCCTCCGCCGGCAGGTAGCCGGTGATGGTGACCGGCTCGGTCGCCATCGCGCCGACGATCGCCGCACGGTGGCTGATCGACTTGTCGGCGGGCGGGGTCAGACGGCCCTTGAGCGGGCCTGAGGGTTCGAAGCGGACGTTCACGGCAGCGGAAGTTTGACGGAGCGTCCGGCGACGTGCTTACGCCCCCGGACGCTCCTGGACGAACGTCCGTTCCCCCGCCCCGGCGGTCGCTGGACGTCCGTCGTCACGTCGCGTTCACCCCGGCTTCACGCCGCCACGGGAGCCGGCACCCGCCCGGCCAGCGCGGCCGCCGCCTCGACCTGCCGCAGGTAGTCGGCGAACTCGCTGGCGCGGATCTGCTGGGGACCGTCGCAGATCGCCTTCTCCGGCTCGGGGTGGGTCTCGACGATGATCCCGTCGGCGCCGGCCGCGGCGGCGGCCATCGACAGCGGCAGCACCAGGTCGCGGCGCCCGGCGGCGTGCGAGGGGTCGACGACCACCGGCAGGTGGGTCTGCTCCTTGAGGACCGGGATCGCGGCGATGTCGAGCGTGAAGCGGGTGGCCGTCTCGTAGGTCCGGATCCCGCGCTCGCAGAGCAGCACGTTCGGGTTGCCCTCCTTGAGGATGTACTCGGCGGCCATCAGCAGCTCCTCGAGCGTCGCCGAGAGCCCGCGCTTGACCAGCGCCGCCACGCCGCTGCGGCCGATCTCCGTCAGCAGCGGGTAGTTCTGCATGTTGCGGGCGCCGACCTGGATGATGTCGGCGACCTCGGCCACCGCCTCGACGTCGCGGACGTCCATCAGCTCGGTGACGATCGGCAGGCCGGTCTCGGCCTTCGCCTCGGCCAGGATCTTCAGCCCGTCGCGGCCGAGCCCCTGGAAGCTGTACGGCGACGTGCGCGGCTTGTAGGCGCCGCCGCGGAAGAACTGGACCCCGGCGTCCTGCATGATCCGGGCGCTCTCGAGCGTCTGGTCGCGCGACTCGACGGTGCAGGGACCGGCGATCGTCGCGAAGACGCCGCCGCCGATCCGGCGACCGGCGATCTCCAGCGTCGACTCGGCGCCGTGGGCGATCTGGCGTGACGCCAGCTTGTACGGCTTCGAGATCGGGACCAGCTTCTCGACGCCGGGCTCGGCGACCAGCTCCTCGAGCTGCTCGATGTGGGCCTGGTCGATCCCGATCGCGCCGATCAGCGTCACCTCCTCGCCGACGCTGACGTGCGGGCGGGCGCCCGCCTCCTCGACGCGGGAGATCACGGCCGCGACCTCCTCGTCGCTGGCTCCGGGCTTCATCACGATCATCATCTGGTGGCTCCTCGCGGACGCCCCCGACCGGTGCGCGGGGCGCGTCCGTCGTGTGGTTCGAACGTACGGACAGGGCCGTCCCGTCGGCGTGGGATTGGACACCTACCGACGCACGATCGTTCGCCTCCCGGGAACGAGGCTCCACGCCCCCGGAGACGGCACGCGTCGGCGCGGCGTCAGGGCGTGGCGACCGTGCGCCTAGCGAAATCGCCAGGTGCGCCAGGCGTACTCGTCGGCATAGGCGTACGAGTCGACCTGCGGGAGGGCGACGACGACCGGAGCCAGCGCGGCGGGTGCGGCAAGAGCGCTGTCGAGGGTCGTCGCCATCGGGTAGGAGCAGCGTAGCGCACCCCCTTCGCGGCGCAAGGGGGGTGGGACCGCTCCGGCACAGGGGTGGGACGGCGCTTGGTGCAGGGGCACGAAGCGGACCGTCCGCGCTTGGACCGCCACGGCCCCGCCGGCGCCCGGCGGCCAGCTAGGTTGGTTCGGTCGCTTGACCATGTCCCGATCGAGCCGCCTCCCCGCATGACCGACCGCTCCGACGCCTTCCGCCCGCCCTTCGACGATCCCGCCGCCCAGCTGCGCGCGCCCTACCTGGAGGCGGTCGCCGCGTTCGCCCGCCGCGGGCCGCGCCGCTACTTCGTGCCCGGGCACACTGGCGGTCCCGGCGCCGACCCCGGGCTGGTCGGCGAGATCGGCCGCAGCGCCTTCGCGCTCGACATCCCCCAGGACATGCCGGGCGTCGACGCGACGCCGATCGCCTGGCCCGGCCTGCCGGCCCCGCCGACGCCGATCGAGCAGGCCGAGCTGCTGGCCGCCGACGCCTACGGCGCCGGTCGCAGCTGGTTCCTGACCAACGGCGCCACCCAGGGCAACCACGCGACGATGCTGGCCCTGGCCCCGACCGGGACCGAGATCATCGTCCAGCGCAACAGCCACGGCTCGGTCGTCGACGGGCTGGTGCTGAGCGGCGGCACCCCGCGCTTCGTCGCCCCCGGCTACGACGGCGACCTGGGGATGGCGACCGTCGTCTCGCCCGAGCAGCTGCGCGAGGCGGTCCGCCGCCACCCGCAGGCGGCGGCGGTGACGCTCGTCTCCCCCACCTACTTCGGGATGGTGGCCGACATCGCCGGCTGCGCCCGGGTCGCCCACGAGGCGGGGATGCTGCTGCTGGTCGACTGCGCCTGGGGCCCGCACTTCGGCTTCCACGAGGACCTGCCGGCGAGCGCCCTGCGGCAGGGGGCCGACGTCGTCCTGACCTCGACCCACAAGCACGGCGGCAGCCTGACCCAGAGCGCGATCCTGCACGTCGCCAGCGGCAGCTTCCCCGGCGCCGCCGGGCCCGAGCGGCTGGCCCGGGTGCAGCACGACGTCGGCCGGGCGCTGCGGATGATGCGCTCGACCAGCCCCAGCTCGCTGCTGATGGCGTCGCTCGACGGCGCCCGCCGCCAGCTGGCCGCCCACGGCGCCGGCCTGCTCGACGTCACGATCGCCCGCGTCCGCGCGCTCTCGCACGAGATCGGCGCGATCGACGGCTGCCGGGTGGTCGGCCCGTCGCACCCGGCCGCGCCCTTCCCCGGCGTCGTCGCCCACGACCCGCTGCGGGTGGTGATCGACGTCCGCGGGACCGGCCACACCGGGCTCGACCTCCAGCGGCGGCTGCGCGACGAGCTCGACACCGTCGTCGAGCTGGCGACCGACGCGACCGTGGTGCTGGTGATCGGCGTCCAGGCGCCGGAGTCGCTGGTGCGCGAGTTCCCGAGCGCCCTCAAGCGCGCGCTGCGGACCAACCGCCCGAGCGGCCGCCCGCGCCGCACGACCCCGGCACCGGCCGTCCCCGGCGAGACCGTGCTGACCCCCCGCGACGCCTACCAGTCGGCGCGCGAGGCGGTGGCGCCCGAGCAGGCGATCGGCCGGGTCGCCGCCGAGGCGATCAGCGGCTACCCGCCGGGGATCCCGGCCGTCCTGCCCGGCGAGCTGGTGACCGACGAGGCGGTCCGCCACCTGGTGACCCTGCGCGACGCCGGGGTCCGGCTGCACGGCGCCGCCGACCCGGCGCTGGGGACGATGCTGGTGGTGCGGACGGACGACGCGGCGGCCCCCGCCGCCGCGGCGGCACCGGTCGCGGTGGCGGCCGAGGCCGCCACCGACGACGGGGCGTGAGCGACCGCTAGCCGTGCTCGCGGTCGCGGTCGTGCTGGTGGGCGCGGCCGTTCGGCTCGTGGTGGCTCGCCGCCAGCCGCACCGTCGCCCGGCCGGCCTTCGAGTCGCGGTAGACGCTGCGGCCGCCGAGGAAGGTCTGCAGGACCTTGGTCTCGCTGACCTTCGTCACCGGCACCCGCAGCAGGTCGCGGTCGAGCACGATCACGTCGGCCGCCTTGCCGACCTCGAGCGAGCCGGTCCGGCGCTGGAGGCCGAGCTGGGTCGCCGACCCGATCGTGTGGGCCCGGATCGCGGTCCGCAGCGGGATCGACTGGCGGCTGCGGTACAGCGAGCCGCGCTTCGGGTTGATCGTGCGGGTGTTCGCCGTCTCCAGCTCCAGCCACGGGTTGAGCGCGTCGACCGGCCAGTCGCTGCCCTGGGCGAAGGGCGCGCCCGCCCGCACCAGGCTCCGCGCCGGGTAGAGCCGGCGGTGCCGCTCGGAGCCGATGAACGGCCCCAGGGCCTCCTCGGTCCAGACGTCGCGGTTGGCCCACTGCAGCTGCATGCTGGCGAAGACGCCGAGCTTGCGGAAGCGGCCGTAGTCGGCCGGATCGACCAGCTGGAGGTGCGCGATCGTGGCGTTCAGCTTGCGCGGGCTGGAGTGGTTGGCCCGACGGGCGTCGGCGACGGCGTCGAGGCCGGTGCGGACCGCGCGGTCGCCGATCGCGTGCATGTGGACCCGCCAGCCGTGGCGGTCGAAGGTCGTCACCAGGCCGGCGAGCGCCGGACGCGAGAAGTAGAGGTCGCCGCGGTCCTCGCCCGCGACCCAGCGGCCGTCGCGCTGGACGTTGTAGGGCTGGAGCAGCGCGGCCGTCTGGGCCGGGTACTCGATCACGCCGTCGAGGAAGAACTTGACCCCCTGGACGGTCAGGCCGGGCGCGGCGTAGCGGCGGGCCAGGCCGGAGGCGTAGCTCCAGGCGGCGGCCGGCGACTGGTCGCTGCCGATCCGGACGAAGGCCGAGAGCCGCAGCGACAGCTGGCCGCGGCGGGCCAGGGCCTGGAACGGGGCCAGGGTCGAGGCGCCGGCCGAGGCGTCGGCGGCGGTCGTCACGCCGACCGCGTTCAGCGCCTGCTGGCCGCGGCGGGCGTCGGCGACCGACTGGTCGAGGCTCTTGGCCGGGATCTTCGACGAGACCAAGCTGCCGGCGCCGTCCTTCAGCAGCCCGCGGGCCGAGCCGTCGGGGTCGCGGACGATCTCGCCGTCGGGCGGGTTCGGGGTCTGGTCGCTGATCCCGGCGATCTCCAGCGCGCGGCTGTTGACCCAGTCGTTGTGGCCGTCGGAGGCGCTGACGATGATCGGCCGCGTGGTCGAGATCGCGTCGAGGTCGCGGCGCGAGACGACCGTCCCCGCCGGCTTCACGCCCGCCGGGTTCCAGTTCGAGACCTGCAGCCAGTCGTCGCCGTCCTTCGCCGGGCTGGCCGCGTCGCAGGCGCGGATCGCGGCCTGCAGCTCGGCGATCGTGGCCTCGCCGTTGCCGAGGTCGCAGTCGTCGAGGATGTCGCCGCCGGCCAGCGGGTGGGCGTGGCCGTCAATCAGGCCCGGCATCGCCGTCCGGCCGCGCAGGTCGACGACCTTCGTGCGGCGTCCGACGTAGCGCCGGACGCCGCGGTCGCTGCCGACGTAGGCGATCCGCCCGTCGCGCAGCGCAACCGCCTGGGCGACCCGGTCGCGGGCGTCGACGGTCAGCACGCTGCCGTTGCGCAGCACGGTGTCCGCCGGCGCGACGGCACCGGCGGCGGTTGGCACGGCGGCTGCGGCCGTGACCGCGAGGACGCCACAGGAACACCAGATCCGCGAACCCCTCATGGGCTCTCCTTCCGCTCTCTCCCCCTGCACCCGTGTGCAGCGTGGTGAAACGTTATACCAACGGCCCATCTACAATCAAATCCGATGCGGTCGCGGCCGACGATCAAGGACGTCGCCGCCGCCGCGGGGGTCTCGGTGGCCACCGCCTCGATGGCGATGCGCGACACCGGCCGGCTCTCCGACGCCACCCGCGAGCGGGTCAAGCGGGCGGCCGCGGAGCTCGGCTACCAGGCCAACGCCCACGCCCGCTCGCTGCGCGGCGGTCGCTCGCGGGTGCTGGCCCTGACGATGCCGGGGATCCGGCCGATGCCGACCGTCGTCGGGGCGGTCGAGTACTACGTGCAGCTGGTCGGGGCGGCGGTCGCGACGGCGCTCGAGCACGACCACGCGCTGGTCGTCGTGCCCGCCGAGCCCTCGGCCGTCGAGCGGCTGCCGGTCGACGGCGTGATCGTCGTCGACCCGGTCAGCCACGACCCGCTGATCGACCAGCTGGCGGCGCGCGCGGTCCCGATCGTCACCGTCGGCCGGCCGCTGGGCCACCACGCCGGCAGCTTCCCGGTGGTCGACAACGACTTCGTGGCCGGGGCGATCGAGGTGCTCGACCACCTGGCCGCGACCGGTGCTGCGCGGCCGGCGCTGATCGCCTGCGACCCGCCCGACTCGTTCCAGGGCGACTCGATCGAGGGCTACCGCCGCTGGTGCGCGGACCACGGCACCGAGCCGCTGATCGAGATGGCCGCCTCGGAGTCGCAGGAGGACGCCGACGCCGCGGCCGAGGCGCTGCTGGCCTCCGGCGCCGCGCCCGACGCGGTCTACGGGACGGTCGACCAGCTGGCCGAGGCGGTCCTCCGCGCCGCGCCCCGCCACGGGCTGTCCGTGCCGGGCGACCTGCGGGTGGCGACCTGCTCCGACAGCGAGCTGGCCCGCCGCTCGTCGCCGCCGCTGACCGTCCTCGACGACCGCGGCCACGAGATCGGGATCGCCGTCGTCGAGCGGCTGCTGGAGGCGATCGAGGACCGCGGCGCCAGCGGCCGGACGACGATCCCGACCGACCTGATCGTGCGCGGCTCGACGGTCGCCGCGGGCTAGACGCGATCGCGCCGCCGGCCGCGGCGGGCGGGGACCAGGTGGTCGTGCTCGCCGGCCACCGGCAGCCGCGTCTCCCAGTCGTCGGCGGCGGCCAGGCGGGCGATCCGCAGCCGCAGCGGCGCGCCCTCGCCCCAGGCCACCGGCTGGTCGGTCGCGTCGCCGGCGTGGACGTCGGCGGGGACGGCGGTGTCGACCACGATCCGGCCCTGGTGGTACTCCAGGTCGAGCGCGCGATGGAGGCCGTGGTCGTCGCGGCCCTCGATCCGCCACGGCCGGGCGCCGATCTCCGGCACCACGCCGCGGGCGTGACGCGCCGGGTCGGCCGCCGCCCGCCACGTGACCCGTGCGGTCACCGTCCCGGCCGCGGCCGCCTCGAGCGCGGCGGCGACGTCGGCCGAGACCTCGTGCTCGGCCCGGCCCAGCTCGGTCCAGCCGGGGCTGGCGCGCCCGAGCGGCGCCGCCGGCACGGCGATCAGGCCCGCGCCCTCGATCGCGACCAGCGGCCGCCGCCGCTCGTCGCCGCAGACCAGCAGGTGCTGGCCCGCGGACGTCCGCGCGGTCCACGGCCCGTGGCGCAGCTCCAGCCGCAGCGGCAGCACCTCGGGCGTGCTCCGCAACTCGAGGACGGCAAGGACGTCGCGGGCGCCGTCGCCGATCACCGTGACCAGGTAGGGCACCCACGGATGGCGGGTCAGCGTGCGGTGCCGCTGCGCCAGGACGAGCACCCAGGACAGCAGCACGAGCACCACCGCGACGGGCACCCACGCCGTCTCGGGCCTGGAGTAGTCCCAGATCGCGGCGAAGAGCGCGCACCAGAGGCCTCCCCACCACCCCCAGCGACGTCGCTGCGCGTGCCATCTCCGCGTCGCCGGGTCGTCCCACGCCACCGACCCCGGCGGCGAGATCGCGATGCCGTCGGGCGGGCTCGAAGTCGGGGGCGGGGACGGCACGGGCCGCCCATCCTAGGCCGCGGACCGGTGAGCCAGCCGGCCTCCGACGCGGCGCCTAGGCCGCGTCGGCGAGCGACGCCCGCACCAGCCGCGAGCGCAGCTCGGCGGTCACCCGGCGGCGCTCGGCCAGCTCGTCCGGGCCCTCGTCCTCGTCGGGATCGACCGCCTCGAAGCCGGCGGACTCCCAGCGCTCCAGGTCGTCGCCGCTGTCGATCGCGGCGATCGCCCGGTCGCGCACGTCCGGGTCGAGGGTGTCGTCGTCGAGCTGGACCGCGGCCAGCGCGATCCAGAACGCCGCGGCGATCGCGCGGTCGCCGGCGACCTCCTCGGCGTAGTCGTCGATCAGCCGCGTCGTGGCGCGCTCGGGCGAGTCGCCGCTCGCCAGCGCGTCCTCCCAGTCGCCGCGGACGTCCGCGGCGAGGTCGTCGTCGAAGATGCCGGTTCCCCAGGCGCCCATGGTCGTTCCGACGGTAGGCCCCGGGGCCGGCTGGGATGCGAACGTCGTGTTACCGCCCGCCGGCCGCCCTCAGCCCAGGGCGCCGGCGAGCGCGGCCAGGAACCGCTGGTTCTCCTCCGGCGTGCCGTAGGTGACCCGCAGCGCCCCCGGCCGCCCGAGCGCCCCGCCCGACCGCACCAGCACCTGCTGCTCGCGGAGGGCGGCGATCACGCGCTGCTCGACCTCGCCCGCGTCCTCGCCGTCGGCCCGCGGCAGGTCGAACCAGCAGAAGTTCGCCTCCGAGGCCGCGACCGCGATCCCCAGCGCCTCGAGCCCGCCGGCCACGACCGCGCGCGACTCGCGGGCCTGGCGGATCCGGGCCCCGATCTCGCCCGGGTGGCGCAGCGACTCGGTCGCCGCGGCGGCCGCGGCGACGCTGACCACGAACGGCTGGCGGACGCGGGCGACGGCAGCCACCAGCTCGGCCGACGAGCAGAGCCCGTAGCCGACCCGCAGGCCGGCCAGGCCGTAGATCTTCGAGAAGGTCCGGAGGATGATCAGGTGCGGGTGCTCGTCGAGCAGCGCGATCGAGTCCTCCGGCCGGTACTGCTCGGCGAACTCGACGTAGGCCTCGTCGAGCAGCACCACCACGTCGTCCGGGACCCGCTCCAGGAAGCCGCGGATCGCGTCCAGCCCGACCCCGGTCGAGGTCGGGTTGTTCGGGTTGCAGACGATCACCAGCCGCGTGCGCTCGTTGATCACGTCGGCCATCGCGTCGAGGTCGTGGCGGTGGTCGCCGTCGAGCGGAACCCGCACGGCGGTCGCCCCCGACGCCGCCTCCAGGTGCGGGTAGACCGAGAACGAGGGCCAGGCGTGGACCAGCTCGTCGCCCGGCTCCAGCAGCGCGTCGCCGAGCGCCAGCAGGATGTCGCAGGAGCCGTTGCCGACCGCGATCCGCTCGGCGTCGACCCCGCTGTGCTCGGCCAGTGCCTGGCGCAGCGGCAGGTACGAGGGATCCGGGTAGCGGTTGGTCGCCGCCAGCGCCGCGGCGGCGGCCTCGGCGACCTGCGGCAGCGGTGGATCGGGGCACTCGTTGGAGGCCAGCAGGGCGACCCCGTCCGGCAGGCTGTAGCCCCCCGCCGCCGGGTAGTAGGGGATCTGCTCGGCGTGGCGGTTGAGCTTCAGTCGCACGTCCCGATCGTGCCAGGTCGCCCCGGCCGGCGCCCGCCCGCGGCCCCGTCGCGACCGGCGGCGCGCGGGTTCGACCCCGGTCCGCGGCTACTGGGCGGCGTCGAGGTCGGTCCGCAGCGCCTTGGCCCGGCCCAGGTAGACGTGCTGCGCCCGGTGCTCGTGGTCGGCGTGGTAGTGGGCCAGCACCCGGATGATCTTCGGCAGCGCGCCGGGGACGTCGATCTCGACCGCGCACATCAGCGGCACGTGGGCGAACCCCATCGAGCGGGCCGCCGCCGCCGGGAACGCCGCGTTCAGGTCGGGCGTCGCGGTGAAGAGGCAGCTGACCATCTCGTCCGGCGTCAGCTCGTTGCGCCCGAGCAGCTCGTGCATCAGCTCGGTGGTGCGGGAGAGGATCTCGTCGGCGTCGTTGCGCTCGACGGAGATCGCCCCGCGCAGGGCGTGGAGGCGCATCGGCGGGATGATCGCAAGGCGCGCCGCGGCGAGCGTCCCGGCCGCGGTCGCTACAGCCAGCCGCGGTCCTCGGCCCGCCGCACCGCCTCGGCCCGGGTGCGACCGCCGACCTTGCCGATCGCCGCCGACAGGTGGTTGCGGACGGTGCCCGGCGCCAGGTGCAGCGCGGCGGCGATCTCGGCCACCGTGCCGTGGGCCCGCGCCGCCTGCAGGACCTCGGTCTCGCGCTCGGTCAGCGGGCTGAGGCCGTCGGTCATCGCGTCGACGGCCAGCTCCGGGTCGATCACCCGCTCGCCGCCGCGGACCCGCCGGATCGCGACCGCCAGCCGGTCGGCCGGCGCGTCCTTCAGCAGGAACCCGCGGGCCCCGGCCTCGAGCGCCCGCCGCGCGTAGCCGGGGCGGGCGAAGGTCGTCAGCACCAGCGCCTGGACCTGGGGCGCGACCGCCGGCAGCTCGGCGACCAGCTCGATCCCGCTGATCCCCGGCAGCTGGACGTCGACCAGCGCGACGTCGGGCGGGGCCGCGGCCAGCGGTCCCCGCAGCAGCTCCAGCGCCTCCTCGGCCGAGCCCGCCTCGCCGGCGATCTCCAGGTCGGGGTGCAGCGCCAGCAGCGCGGCGAGCGCCCCGCGGACCATCGCCTGGTCCTCGACGAGCAGGACCCGGATCACGCGCAGGGGTCCGTTCGGCCTGCGGTCGGGCGGATCCGGCGGACGGCGCTCGGCAGCCGCCCGGCGAGGTCGCGGGTCGCGGTCCCGCTCGCGGCCGGCGCGGCGTCCGCCTCGCCGCCGGCGGGCGGGTCGGCGCGCGCGTCGGGCAGCAGCGGCACCCGCACCAGCAGCCGGAAGCCGCCGGTCGCCGCGACGCCGGTGGTGACCGCCCCGTCGAGCGCCGCGATCCGCTCGCGAAGCCCGGCCAGGCCGCTGCCCGGCTCGCCCTCGGCGCCCGGTCCGCGACCGTCGTCGACCACCTCCAGCGCCGCCTCTCGGTCGCCGACCGCCACCCGCAGCTGGACCCGGCGGGCGGCGGCGTGGCGGAGCACGTTGCTGACGCCCTCGCGGACCGCCCAGCCGAGCGCCGCCTCGACCTCGCGCGGCAGGCCCTCCAGGTCGCCGACGTCGGCGACCACGGCGACACCGCTGGCACGGGCGATCCGGGTGGCGGCGTCGACCTCCTCGATCAGCCGCGGGGCGCGGTAGCCGGCGACGGTCTCGCGGACCTCGGCCAGCGCCCGGCGGGCGGTCTGCTCGACCTCGGCGATCTCCTGGGTGGCGCGGTCGGGATCGGCGCGGACCAGCTGCCGGGCCAGCTCGCTCTTGACCGTGATCGCCAGCAGCGTGTGGCCGAGCAGGTCGTGCATGTCGCGGCCGATCCGCAGCCGCTCGTCGGCGACCGCGCCGCGGGCCAGGGCCAGCCGTTGCGAGCGGGCCTCGTGGACCAGCAGCGACTGGCGACGGCCGAGCACCGTGCCGACCCCGGAGCCGACGACCCCGAGCGCGGCCCCGAAGCCGTTGCCGAAGTCGCCGGCGTACTGGGCGAAGGTCAGGCCGGTGCAGGCGACGACCACGCCGAGCGCGATCCGCAGCGGCAGCCGGGTGCCGGCCGCCATCGCGATCCCCATCGGCACGATCAGCGCCTCGTCCTCGATCGTCGCCAGCAGCCCGCCGGAGATCAGCAGCAGCGTGACCGCCCACGGCTGCGGCCAGCGCGGCTCGCCGCCGGGGGTCACGAAGCCCGACCAGAGCAGCCAGAGGACGCTGCCGAGGACGGCCAGGTTGAGCCCGACCCGCACGATCGCGGCGGCGGTCGAGAGGTCGCCGAAGCCGTCGGCCGCCTGCGGGATCCCGATCAGCAGCAGGACCAGCGCCACCCAGCTCATCAGCATCCGCCGCCGCCGCGGGTAGGCGCGCGCCTCCTCCGCCTCCAGCCGCGCCAGCTCGTCGAGCGGCGGCGCGAGCGCCGCCGGGCCGGCGGTCACCGGCTCGTCCTCGGCGGGCGTCGCGCTGCGCGTCCAGGGCCTCCGCATCGCCCTCGATGCTCCGCCCTCGCCGCCATGGCCGCAAGTGCCGGTCGTCCGCTCGCGGGGGTGACGGATGTCATGGGTGCCGCGCCGCGTCCCGCAGCGCCGCCACTTCGCGGGCCTCGAGCGCCCGCCACTCGCCCTCGCGCAGCCGGCCCAGCTCGAGCGGACCCAGCCGCACCCGGGTCAGGGCCGTGACCGGGTGGCCGACGGCGCGGCACATCCGCCGCACCTGCCGCTTGCGGCCCTCGCGCAGCGTCAGCCGCAGTTCGCCGGGGGCCGGCTGCTCGACCTCGGCCGGCAGCGTCGGGCCGTCGTCCAGCTCGACGCCCTCGCGCAGCCGCCGCAGCGCCGCCTCGCCGACCCGGCCGCCGCGGACCTGGGCGACGTAGGTCTTCGGCACCTCGTAGCGGGGGTGGGTGAGCAGGTCGGCCAGGGCGCCGTCGTCGGTCAGCAGGATCAGGCCGGTGGTCTCCGCGTCGAGCCGGCCGACCGGGTAGAGCCGCCGCTCGCCGGCCGGCACCAGGCCCACGACCGTCGGCCGGCCGTGGGTGTCGCTGGCCGTCGAGACCACGCCGGCCGGCTTGTGGACGGCGAAGACGACCGTCTGGCGGACCGGCGCCACCGGCCGTCCGTCGACCCGCACGTCGGCCGGCGGGACCGCCTCGGGGTCGACGTCGCGGGCCGGGTCGGTGACGACCGCGCCGTCGACCGTCACCCGGCCGGCGCGGACGATCTCCTCGGCCGCCCGCCGCGACGCGACGCCGGCGTGGGCCAGGTACTTCTGCAGCCGCACGGCCGTGCCTCAGCCGCCGGCCGGCCGGTCCGCCGCCCACACGACCGCCGCCGGCATCCCCTCCAGCAGCGGGTCCTCGCCGCCGTGGGCCGGCTCGTGGAGCGCCACCGGCACCAGGCCGGCGGCGACGAACCGGGCCACGTAGTCGCCGAGCGCGTGCGGCCACTCCGGCACCTGGACCCGGATCCCGTCGGCGGTGGTCGTCCAGGCGCGGGCGTGGAGGACGGCCGTCGCCAGCGGGTGCGGGTTCGAGATCACCAGCCGCCCGCCCGGCGCGACCAGCCGTGCCAGCTCGCCGATCGCCTCCAGGTTCGGCAGGTGCGAGAGCGTCAGCCCGCAGACCACGACGTCGGCGGCACCGTCGGGGAAGGGCAGCTCGCGGACGTCGGCCTCGACCCACCGCAGCTGCGGCGCGCGGCCGCGGGCGACGTCGAGCATCGCCCGCGAGGCGTCGACCCCGGTCACCCGGTGGCCCTGCTCGGCCAGCCAGGTGGCGTGGCGGCCGGTGCCGGTGCCGACGTCGATCGCGACCCCCGCCGGGCGGCCGGCGAGCAGTTCGCGGACGACCGGCTCCTCGGCCTGGATCGTCGGGTTGCGCCGCTGGTCGTAGCTGGTCGCCCAGGCCGCGTAGCCCTCCTGGACCCCGACCTCGGGCAGCCGCCGCGACGCCGCCTCCTGGGGGTCGCCGAGCAGCTCGGCGATCACGGTCCGGTGGCGGTGGACGCCGAGCGCGTCGCCGCGGACGCCGGCCCGCAGCAGCGCCAGGCCGTGGAGGCCGATCTGGTGGTCGTGCTCGTCCATCTCGGTCGGAGGATGCCACGCCGCTGATCGACGTCATCACGAGAACCACTTGGACGCCGGCGCCCGCGACCCGCAGCCTGGGGCGATGACCACCACCCATCCCCTGCCGGCCGTCACCGACGACCGCTTCGCCGCCGACGTGCTGGAGGCCGACCAGCCGGTCCTGGTCGAGTTCTGGGCCGCCTGGTGCCCGCCCTGCCGGCGGCTGCGCCCGCTGCTGGAGCGGCTCGACGACGAGCGCGACGACCTGCGGGTCATGACCCTCGACATCGACGAGCACCAGCGGACGGCGGCCGCCTACGGGATCCTCTCCGCGCCGACGATGATCCTCTTCCGCGACGGCGCGCCGGTCCGGACGCTGGTCGGCTTCCGCCCCTACGCCCGCCTGCTCGCCGACCTCGAGCTCGACGGCTGACCCGGCCCGCTCCGGCCCGCTGTGACGTTCCGGACGATCGGCGACCGGAACGTCACGGCCGGCGACGCCCGACCCGCCGCCCGCGCCCGCTCAGGCCGCCAGCGCGGCGGTCAGCGCCTCGTGCAGCAGCTCGACGGCCGGCGGACGGTCGCCGGCGGCGGCCAGCAGCGCCAGCCGGTGGACGCCGGCCGCCGTCGCCGGGCGGACCGCCGCCGTGCCCTCCCCCGCCCACGAGCGCGGCGCCAGCGCCACCCCCAGCCCGGCCGCCACCAGGTGCCGGACCGTGCCCGGATCGCCGACGGCGAAGCGCGGGATCGGCCCGAAGCCGGCCGCCGCGCAGGCGGCCATCGCCTGCTCGCGCAGCGCGCTGCCCGCGGGCGCCAGCACGAACGGCCGCTCGCGCAGCTCCCACAGCGCCAGCTCGCCGGCCGCGGCCAGCGGGTCGCCGGCGGCCACCAGTACCCGCAGCGGCTCGTCGACCAGCGTCGTCGCCTCCAGCCCCGGGCCGGCGGCGGCCTCCGGCGTGGTCGCCACCACCGCCAGGTCGACGGTCCCGTGGCGCAGCAGCTCGGCCGCCTCTCCGGCGCCGGCGTGGCGCAGCGCCAGGCCGATCCCGGGGTGGTCGCCGCCGAACGCGGCCAGCGCCGCCGGCAGCCCCGCCGCCTCGCCGGCCGGCGCCGCCACCCGCACCACCCCGCGCAGGGCCCCGGCGTGGGCGTCCATCGCCGCCTGGGTACCGGCGACGTCGGCCAGGATCCGCTCGGCGCGGGCCAGCAGCTCGTCGCCGGCGGCGGTCGGCTCGACGCCCTTCGGGGTCCGGTGCAGCAGGGTCACGCCCAGCTCGGCCTCCAGCCGCCGGATCTGCTGCGAGAGCGCCGGCTGGGTGACGTGCAGCGCCTCCGCCGCGCGGGTCACGTGGCGGTGGCGCGCGACGGCCACGAAGTACTGCAGCTGACGCAGCTCCATCGCCACATCGTGACGGGCGGCCGCGCCTGCGATCATCGACCCGTGGACCTCGACCTGTTGCGCAGCACGCTGGAGCAGCTGGAGCAGCCGCGCTTCCGGTTCGACCAGATCTGGAAGTGGACCGCCGGCGGCGTCTCCGGCTACCACGAGATGACCAACCTGCCGGCCGCCCTCCGCGAGCAGCTGGCCGAGCGGGTGCCGTTCTCGACCCTCCACCAGGTGCGCAGCGCGAAGGCCTCCGACGGGACCGAGAAGCTGCTGCTGACCACCCACGACGGGCGGCCGATCGAGACCGTCCTGATGCGCTATAAGGACGGCCGTCGCTCGATCTGCGTCAGCTCGCAGTCGGGCTGCCCGCTGACCTGCACCTTCTGCGCCACCGGCCAGATGAAGTTCGGCCGCAACCTGACCGCCTGGGAGATCCTCGACCAGGCGCTGGCCCTGCGGCGGCTCGACGCGCTCAACCACTGCGTCTTCATGGGCATGGGCGAGCCGATGATGAACCTCGACGCCGTGCTCGAGGTCTGCCGGCGGCTGCCCGACCTGGGGATCACCAACCGCCGCACGGGGATCTCGACCGTCGGCTGGGTGCCGGGGATCGACCGGCTGACCGAGAGCGACGTGCCGGTGCGGCTGGCGTGGTCGCTGCACGCGCCCGAGGACGACCTCCGCAGCGAGGTGATGCCGGTCAACGACCGCTACTCGCTGGCCGACGTCAAGGCCGCCTGCGACCGCTTCTACGAGCGCCGCCGCAAGATGATCTTCGTCGAGTACGTGATGCTCGCCGGGGTCAACGACTCGATCGCCCAGGCCCGCCAGCTGGCCGACCTGCTGGAGCCGTGGAAGTACAAGATCAACCTGATCCCGTACAACCCGACCGACTCGATCTACGACGGCTCCTCGCGGGGGGCGATGGACGCCTTCCGCGACGCGCTCGAGGAGCGCGGCTACAACGCCACGATCCGCCTGATCCGCGGCCGCGACATCGACGCCGCCTGCGGCCAGCTGGCCGCCAAGGCCGCGGCCTGACCAACGCCGCCGATGGAGGTCCGCACCGGCCGGCCCGAGGACTCGACCCCCGTGCGGCTGCGGGCGGTGATCCTGGCCGAGCGCGAGGGCCGGCCGTTCCTCGTCGCCCACGACGGCGACGGCGCCCAGCGGCTCTACCTGCTGGAGCCCGGCGACGAGCGGCTGTGGATCGGCCGCGCCGCCAGCTGCGACGTGGTCCTCGACGGCGACGGGCGGCTCTCGCGCCAGCACGCCGAGCTGGTCGCGACCGGCGACGCCTGGGCGGTGCTCGACGACGGGCTCTCCCGCAACGGCACCTGGATCGACGGCCAGCGGGTGGTCGGCCGCCGGCGGCTGGAGGACGGCGACGTGCTGCGGCTCGGCTCCTCGACGGTCGTCTTCCGCGCGCCCGGCGGACGGGCCGACGCCGAGCGGACGGTGACCGCGCTCGACGCTGCCGCCGGACCGGAGGTGACGCCCGCCCAGCGGCGGGTGCTGGTGGCGCTGGTGCGGCCGCTGCTCGACGGCGACCGCGACGCGCTGCCGGCGGGCAACGGCGAGATCGCGGCCGAGCTGGTGGTCAGCGCCGAGGCGGTCCGCTCGCACCTGAAGGCGCTCTACGCCGCCTTCGGGCTCGAGGACGTGCCGCAGGCGGCCAAGCGGCTGCGGCTGGCGCGGGCGGCGCTGCAGGCCGCGGTCGTCACCCCCTCGGACCGTTGATCGGCGGGCCGGCGCGTTGCCGGCGGGCGTCGCGGCGGCGGGCGTCGCGGACCCGGCCGGTCTCGTCGCCGTCCTGGTCGGCCAGGCTCCAGGCGGCCAGGCCGGGACCGGCGTCGAGCAGCCGCGCGCGCTTCAGCGAGCGAGCGCCGTAGCGGTCGCGGACCGCGTCGACGGCGCCGTCGAGCGCGGCGGCGGCCGGGTCCTCGTCGAACGGCAGCTCCAGCTGGCGGGGCGCGACCGGCACCAGGTTGGTGACCGCGATCCCGACCAGCGTCAGGTCGCGCTGGTCGGTCAGCTCGCGGGCGGCGGCGAGGAGCCCGCGAAAGGCGGTCAGGACGGCGACGGTGGCCGCCGTCGGCCGCGGCAGCGTGACGGCCCGCGAGAGCCGCGAGTAGTCCTCGAACCGCAGCCGCAGGACGACGGTGCGCCCCTCGCGGCCGGCGCCGCGCATCCGGCGGGTGACCCGCTCGGCGAGGGCGATCGCGTGCGCGTCGAGCCGCTCGGGCGAGCCGGCGGGGATCCGGACCGCGCTCTGGGTGCCGAACGAGCGCCGCCCGCGACGCGGCTGCAGCGGCCGGCCCTCGCGGTTGTGGGCGACGGCGTGGAGGCTGCGGGCGGCCGCCTTGCCGACGATCGTCGCCAGCGCCGGCGGCGGGATGGTGGCGAGCTGGGCGACGGTGGCGATCCCGCAGGCCCGCAGCTTGGCCGCGGTCGCCGGTCCGCAGCCCCAGATCCGCTCGACCGGCAGCGGGTGCAGGAACTCCAGCTCGCGACCGGGCGGGATGACCAGCACGCCGTCCGGCTTGGCCGCGCCGCTGGCCAGCTTCGCGACCTGGGTGGTGGTGCCGCCGCCGACGCTGATCGGCAGCCCGACCTGCTCGCGGACCGTCCGCCGCAGCCGCTGGGCGATCACCGGCGGAGGACCGCAGATCCGCTCCAGGCCAGTGACGTCGAGGAACGCCTCGTCGACCGACAGCTGCTCGACGTCGGGAGCGATCTCGTCGAGCACGGCCAGCACCCGCCGGCTGGCCTCCAGGTAGGCGTCGAACCGCGACGGCACCACCACCAGCCCCGGACAGCGGCGGCGGGCCCGCTCGACCCCCATCCCCGCGCGCACCCCGCGCCGCCGGGCCTCGTAGCTGGCGGCCATCACCACCCCCGGCCCGACCGCGACCGGCCGACCGCGGAGAGCCGGATCGTCCCGCTGCTCGACCGACGCGAAGAACGCATCGAGATCGGCGTGCAGGATCGACCGGGTCGCCACGAACGTATGTTCGCCTCCGTGGCGGCGGAACGGGCCGGCCGCCGGGCCGCGCCGGCCGTTCGCGGCCACCGGGCGGCGGCCGGCCGGCGGCGGGGCGGCCCGTGGAGCCGGCGGCCGGCGGAGGCCGGCCGGCGAAGCCGGCGGGCGGGCGGCGAGCGAGCCAGCCGATCGCGTTCTCGCGCCGCCCCGGCCGCCGAGATCGCGATTCGTCGTCGTCGGGACGGCCGATCGCCATCTCGCACTCGGCGCCGTCAGCGAGACCGCGGTTTGCCGCGGGCCTGCCCCGCCGCGGCCGGACGCGCGCGCCGCCGTGGGCGACGGGCCGCGGCGCCGGCCGGCCGATCGCGTTCTCGCGCCGCCCCGGCCGCCGAGATCGCGATTCGCCGCCGCCGGGACGGCGGAACGCCGCCTCGCGCCGCGGCCGTCGGCGAGACCGCGGTTCGCCGTAGGCCCCTGCCCCCCGCCCCGCCGGCCCGCTGCCGCCGCCGGCTGGCCGGTCGATCGGTCAGCCGCGCGGCCGGCCAACCAATCGCGTTCTCGCGCCGCCCGGCCGCCGAGATCGCGATTCGCCGCCGCCGGGACGGCGGAACGCCGTCTCGCGCCTGGGAGGGTGGTGAGACCGCGGTTCGCCCTCGCGTCCTCGCGCCACGACCTCCGCGTCGGCCCCGCCCGGCCGGCTCCGCCTCGCCCGGCCCCGCCCCGCCGGCCCCGCCCGCCCCCCCAGACCCCGATCCGCCCCAGGACCGCCACGGGCGTGCTCTAGGGTCGACCGCATGGCGCAGCGACTGACCGGAACGGCGGCCCTGGTGACCGGGGCCAGCTCGGGGATCGGGGAGGCGGCGGCGGTGGCGCTCGCCGCCGAGGGGGCGGCGGTGGCGCTGGTCGCCCGTCGCCGCGACCGGCTCGACGCGCTGGCCGCCCGGATCGAGGCCGGCGGCGGGCGGGCGCTGGCGATCGAGGCCGACGTCACCGATCGCGCGCAGGCGACCGAGGCCGTCGCGACCGCCGCCGCCGAGCTGGGCCGGATCGACACGGTCCTCAACAACGCCGGCGTGATGCTGCTGGGACCGGTGGTCGACGCCGACCTCGGCGAGTGGGAGCGGATGCTGGCGCTCAACGTCCAGGGGCTGATGTACGTCGCCCACGCCGCCCTCCCCCACCTGCTGGCCGCCGCCGAGGACGGCCCGCGCCAGGTCGCCGACCTGCTCAACGTCAGCTCGGTCGCCGGCCGCGTGGCCCGCAGCGGCAGCGCCGTCTACAACGCCACCAAGCACGCGGTCGGGGCCTTCAGCGAGGGCCTGCGGCAGGAGGTCACCCAGCGCCACGTGCGGGTCTCGCTGATCGAGCCGGGCGCGGTCGACACCGAGCTGCCCGACCACAACCGGCCCGAGATCCTCGCCCACCTGCGGCAGCGGTTCGCCGACGTCGAGCGGCTGCGGGCGGAGGACATCGCCGACGCGGTCGCCTACGTCGTCACCCGCCCCCGCCACGTGGCGATCAACGAGCTGCTGGTGCGCCCGACCCAGCAGCAGGCCTAGGCCCCTAGCCGCTCGCCCGCAGGTAGGCGAGCACCGCCAGCACCCGCCGGTGGTCGCCGTGGCCGACCGGCAGGTCGAGCTTGGCGAAGAGGTTCGAGACGTGCTTCTCGACCGCCTTCGGGGTCACCACCAGCGCCTCGGCGATCGCGGCGTTGGTACGGCCCTCGGCCATCAGCGCCAGCACCTCGCGCTCGCGCGGGGTCAGGCCGTCGAGCGCCGGGGCACCGCCGGCGTCGCGGCCGCGGACCAGCTCGGCCACCACCTCGCGGTCGAGCGCGGTGCCGCCGGCCGCCACCCGCCGGACCGCGTCGAGGAAGCCGCGGACGTCGCCGACCCGCTCCTTCAGCAGGTACCCGACCCCGCCGGCGCCGGCCTCCAGCAGCTCGGCCGTGTAGACCGGCTCGACGTACTGCGAGAGCACCAGCACCGCCAGCCCCGGCTGCCGCTCGCGGGCCGCGATCGCGGCCCGCAGGCCCTCGTCGCTGAAGGTCGGCGGCAGCCGCACGTCGACGATCGCCAGGTCGGGACGGTGGCCGCCGACGATCCGCAGCAGCCCCTCGCCGTCCTCGGCCTGGGCGACGACGTCGAACTCGTGCTCGCGCAGCAGCGCCACGATCCCCTCGCGCAGCAGCGCGTGGTCCTCGGCGATCACCACCCGCAGCGGGCCCGCCTCGCGCTCAGGTGCCATCGGGCAGCTCCGCGCGCACGATCGTCCCGCCGTGGGACGGTTGCTCGACGGTCAGGGTCCCGTCCAGCGCCTCGACCCGGTGGCGGAGGCCGGTCAGCCCGGTCCCGTGCGGATCGGCGCCGCCGCGGCCGTCGTCGGCGACCTCGATCGTCAGCCGCCCGCCGGCCTGGGCCAGCCGCACCCGCGCGACCGCCTCACCGGCGTGCTTGGCCGCGTTGGTCAGGGCCTCGGAGACGACGAAGTAGGCGGCCGACTCGACCACCGGCAGCGGCCGCTGCGGGACCGCCCCGTCGACCGCGACCGGGATCGCGCTGCGGCGGGCGAGCGCCTCGACCGCCGCCACCAGGCCGCGGTCGGCCAGCACCGGCGGGGCGATCCCGCGGGCCAGGTCGCGCAGCTCGGCGATCGCCGCGGTCGCGTCGCGCTGGGCGCCGAGCACCAGCGTGCGGGTCGCGTCGTCGCCGGACGCCTCCAGCCGCTGCTCGGCCCGGCCCAGCTGCATGCTGAGCGCCACCAGCCGCGCCTGGGCGCCGTCGTGGAGGTCGCGCTCGATCCGCCGCAGCTCGGCGGCCTGGACGTCGAGCGCGCCGCTGCGGGTGCGGGTCAGCACGTCGACCCGCTCGGCCAGCTCGCGGGCCCGTGCCCACCGCAGCTCGCCGCGGTTGGCGATCAGCGCGACGACGGCGAAGACGGTGCCGATCGTCAGCAGCGGCCAGATCGGCCAGAAGTAGCCGCCCCCGCCCATCGCCCACAGCAGCACCTGTCCGCCGAGCAGGGCCGCGACCGCCGCGCCGGCGATCCGCAGCCGGTGCTCGGTCGGCGTGCGGTCTCCGGGACCGGCGTCGGCGGCCCGCACCAGCGCGTGGACGACGACCGTCACCGCGAGCCCGAACCAGGCCCACATCGGCCAGAAGTAGCCGGCCGAGGTCAGGCCCCAGATCAGGGTCACGACCAGGCCGGCGACGGCGGCCAGCGCGCCGTGCAGCGCGAGCGCCGCGTCGGCCGCGACCGGCTCGGCCACCGACGGCCCGGCGGCCGGCGCGTCGGCGCCGGCCGCGTCCCGCTCCCGGGCGGACGGCCCGGGAGCGGCGAGGGGGTGCGGGTGCTCAGCGGGCATGCTGCTCCACGATCGGCTGCGGGGCGCCGACGGTCCGCCGATCCTCCCAGGTGCGCTCGTCGCTCGCCCGCCGCCGGCGACGGGCCCGCGCGGGCGGGAAGCCCTTCTCGCCGAGCAGCGCGACCGCCGCCGGCAGGGCGATCGCCCGCACGATCGTCGCGTCGAGCAGGATCGCCGAGGCCAGGCCGACGCCCATCTGCTTCATCTCCAGCAGCCGCAGGGTGGCGAAGATCGCGAACACCGCGACCATCACCACCGCCGCGCTGGTGACCGTGCTGGCCGTCGCGGCCACGCCCTCGGCGGCGGCGTCGCGCGGCGAGCGGCCGTTGGCGCGGGCCTCGCGGATCCGCTCCAGGACCAGGATCGTGTAGTCCATCGAGAGTCCGAAGAGGATCACGAAGGACATCAGCGGCAACCAGGCCGTGATCGTGCCGGTCGAGTGGAAGTTGAGGAGATCCTCCGCCCAGCTGTTCTGGAAGACCGCCGTGATCACGCCATAGGTGGCGGCGATCGAGAGCAGGTTGAGCCCGATCACCGCGGCCGCCAGCCGCGCCGAGCGGAAGCTCGCCAGCAGCAGCAGGAAGGCCAGGCCGAGCACGAACGCCAGCACCAGCGGCATCGACTCCGAGACCCGCTCGGAGAAGTCGAGCGATCCGGCGCCGTCGCCGGTGATCTTGGCGCTCGTCCCGGGGCCGATCGCGGCGGCGGTCGGGGCGACGTCGCGGCGCAGCTGCTTGACCACGCCCTTGGTGGTGTCGTTGTCGACGTCCGGCATCGGCACCGAGACGACCGCCGTGCGGGCGTCCTCGGCGATCCGGACCTCGATCGGGCCGCGGCCCTCGGTGACGCGGATCGCCCGCTCGCCGAGCTGGTGGAGCGCGGCCGTCTGCCGGGCGCCGTCGAGGCCGTGGCCGCTGACGACGATGTCGGAGCTGCCGGGCGCGCCGGGGAACGAGCGCTCGATCTGCTTCTGGGCCTCGACCGCGGGGATCCCGGGCGGCAGCGAGTTCACGCCCTGCTCGGCCGTGTGCATGTTCAGCGCCGGCACCGCCAGCGCGCCGAGCAGGCAGACGGCGACCGTCAGCGAGACGGCCGGCCGGCGGGTGACGGTGCGCGCGATCGCGCCCCAGACCCGGTGCTCGCGGGCCGCCGCGGCCTGGACGCCGCCACGGCCGTTGGCCACCATCCGCGGCCGCCGACGGCGGCCGATCAGCGGGATCCGGCCCTTGTCGATCCGGTCGCCGAGCAGGCCGAGGATCGCGGGCAGCACGGTCAGCGAGCCGAGCAGCGCGATCGCGACCACCAGGATCGTGCCGAGCGCCATCGAGGTGAAGTCGGGGACGCCGGTGATCAGGAGCCCGGCCAGCGCCACCATCACGGTCACGCCGGAGACGAGGATCGCGCGGCCGGCGGTCGCGGCGGCGGCGTCGAGCGCGGCCTCCGGACCCTTGCCGCGGCGCCGTTCCTCGCGCTCGCGGCGGATGTAGAAGAGCGAGTAGTCGACGCCGACGGCGAGCCCGATCAGGACCAGCAGCGAGGCGGTCGAGTCACCGCTGGGCGCGATCTGCGAGACCACGCCGGAGGCGCCCATCGCGCCGATCACCGAGGTGATCCCCAGCAGCAGCGGGACCGACGCGGCGACCAGGGCGCCGAACGCCAGCACCAGGATGATCAGCGTCACCGGAACCGAGAACAGCTCGGCCCTCTGGAGGTCGTCGCCGACCATCGTGTCGATCGCGTCGTTGACGCTGCCCGAGCCGGTCTGGGCGATCGTCACGCCTGGGTGCTCGGCCCGGACCGCGCCCACCGCCTTGGTGACCGGCTTCGAGTGCTCGCCGGCGTCCTCGGGATCGCCGCGCAGCTCGGCGCGGAGCAGGACCGCGCGGCCGCCGTCGCGGCTCATGCCGGCGGCGTCCCCGCCGGAGCGGCCGACCGGGCTCAGGACCGAGGCCACCTCGGGCAGCTTCGCGACCCGGGCCTCGACGGCGCGGGCGGTGGCGGCGGTGGTGGCGGCGTCGCCCGAGCGGACCAGGATCGTCTCGCTCGCGCGGCCCTCGAGGCCGGCGTCGGCGATCCGCTCGTCGGCGACCTTCGACTCGCCGACGCCCGACTTCGAGCTGTCGATCGTCTTGGTGCCGGTCATCCCGCCGGCGACGGTCAGGCCGACGACCAGCAGGATCCAGAGCAGGATCGTGAACTTGGGGCGCTTGGCCGCGGCGCGCGAGGTGCGGCGGACGACCCGGGCCAGCAGGCCGTGGGTCTCGGTCCGGGGCGGTCGGGACGGCCCGCCCGGTGGGGACGTGATGCGGGTGGAGGACATGCTCGCCAGCCTGCCGCCGGGCCGCCGCCGCGTCGCTGGGGCAGAACACCGTCCCGACCCGGGTCGGCCCCCGGATCGACGGTGGGGTTTCCCCCACCCTCGCGCCCGGGCCGCCGGCGACCGCCGCGGACCGCCGGCCGCTGCGATAGCGTCGGCGACGGCCGGCCGGCCTGCGGCGTCCCCGCGACGCCGCGGCGGGCCATCGGCACCGCCATCGTGACCGCGCGGTGCCGCTCGTCGCCCTGATCCCGCCGCGGTCGCGCCGGTTCACGGCGTGCGCGACGGGGTTCGATCGCCCAACGATCCCCCGCCCCCAGGAGCCCCCGCATGCCCGTTCCCGAGCCGCACGCCGACGACCTGGAGATCCGCCTGCCTCGCGCCCACGCCCGCGCCGCCGGGCTCGACCAGGACGAGGAGTGGTGCGAGCTGGTGACCGCCGACGGCGCCAGCGAACGGCTGCGCTTCCACGACTACGACCGGATCTTCTCCGTCCCCGGGCTCTACGAGCGGCTCTTCTACGAGCAGCTGGAGTGCTGCTCGCCGACGGTCGTCCGCGAGCTGTTGCACGGCCAGCTCGAGCGCGAGGGGACCGATCCGGCGTCGCTGCGGATCCTCGACCTCGGGGCCGGCAACGGGATGGTCGGCGAGGAGCTGCAGCAGCTCGGCGCGGGTGAGATCGTCGCCGTCGATATCCTGCCCGAGGCGCGGATGGCCGCCGAGCGCGACCGTCCGCAGGTCTACGACGAGTACCACGTCTGCGACCTGACCGAGCCCGGCGCCGACGTCGACGACGCGCTGCGGGCGCTCGACCCGACCTGCCTGACGACGGTCGCCGCGCTCGGCTTCGGCGACATCCCGCCGCGGGCCTTCGCCAACGCCTTCGACTACCTGGCCGACGACGCCTGGCTGGCGATGACGATCAAGGACGACTTCGTGACCGACGAGGACCCGTCGGGGTTCAGCCGCCTGATCCGGCGGATGAACGACGAGGGCGTGCTCGAGGTCAGCGCCGAGAGCCGCTACCGCCACCGGCTGGCGGTCAGCGGCGAGCCGCTCCACTACCACGCCTACGTGGCCCGCAAGCGCGACGAGATCGTGCCGCAGTGGCTCGACGAGCTGGACGGCACCGTCGCCGCCGACTGAGGCCGGAGCCGCGCCGGCCGGCCGGACCACCGTGGCCCGGCCGGCGGCGAACCGGGGTCAGCCGCGCCCGTGGGGCGCGTCCCAGTCGATCTCCGGGCCCTTCGGCACCACCCGGGTCGGGTTGATCGACGGGTGCGTCACGTAGTAGTGGCGCTTGATGTGGTCGAGCACGACGGTCTCGGCGATCCCCGGCTGCTGGTACAGGTCGCGGGTGTAGCCGGACAGGTTCGGGTAGTCGTCGATCCGCCGCAGGTTGCACTTGAAGTGGCCGACGTAGACCGGGTCGAACCGCACCAGGGTCACGAACAGCCGCCAGTCGGCCTCGGTGATCCGGTCGCCGGTCAGGTAGCGGCGGGTGGCCAGCCGCTCCTCCAGCCAGTCGAGCGAGTCGAACAGCTCGACGACCGCCTCGTCGTAGGCCTCCTGGGTGGTGGCGAAGCCGGCCCGGTAGACGCCGTTGTTGACCGTCGCGTAGATCCGCTCGTTGAGGGCGTCGATCTGCTCCCGCAGGTCCTCGGGGTAGAGGTCGACCTCGGGGTGCTTCGCGAAGGCGTCGAACTCGGCGTTCAGCATCCGCACGATCTCGGCCGACTCGTTGTTGACGATCCGACCCGTCTCCGTGTCCCACAGCACCGGGACGGTGACGCGGCCGTCGAAGGCCGGATCGGTGGCGCGGTAGCCCTCGGCGAGGAAGCTCCAGCCGTTCAGCGGGTCGACCTCGACCAGCGCGTCGTCGGGGTCGGCGTGGGGCACGCCGGCGCCCCTGAAGGCCCAGCTGCGGTCGTCGCGGATCGGGTCGACGATCGTCACCCCGATCGCCTCCTCCAGGCCCTTCAGCTTGCGGACGACCAGGGTCCGCGAGGCCCACGGGCAGGCGTAGGAGACGTACAGGTGGTAGCGGCCGGCGGCGGCCGGGTAGCCGCTGGAGCCGTCGGCGGTGACCCGCTCGCGGAAGGCGCTCTGCTGGCGCTGGAAGCGGCCGCGGTCGATCTCGCGGGTCCAGCCGCCGGCGGAGGGGGTCTGGGAGGTGTCGCTGCTCATCGTGGCTCCTGGCGCTCGTCGCTGATTGTTGCGGACGCAACGACTAGGCTAGCAGGCCGCGCGGGCGCCGTCGGGCGGGCTGGTCGGCGCGCGCCCGATCGGCGATGCTGGGCGGGCGATGCCCCGTCCGTCCCAGCCGGCCCCGCCCCCGAAGGTCGACGCCGACGCCCGCACCAAGCGGCTGACGCTGCTGGCCTGCATCCTCGGCTCGACGATCGTGATGGTCGACGGGTCGGTGGTCAACGTCGCCCTCCCGCACATCAGCGACGACCTCGGCGGCGGGCTCGCCGGTCAGCAGTGGACCTCGAACGCCTACCTGCTGACGCTCGGCTCGCTGCTGATGGTGGCCGGCTCGCTCGGCGACGTCTTCGGCGAGCGGCGGATCTTCCTGCTCGGCGTGGCCGGGTTCGGGATCACCTCGCTGCTCTGCGCGCTGGCGCCGTCGATCGGCGTGCTGGTGGCGGGCCGGGCGCTGCAGGGCGCGTCGGGGGCGCTGCTGACCCCGGCCGCGCTGGCGGTGATCGTGGCCACCTTCGAGGCCGACGAGCGCAACCGGGCGATCGGCGCCTGGACGGCCTGGGGCGGGATCGGCGCGGCGATCGGGCCGCTGCTCGGCGGCTGGCTGGTCGACCAGGCGTCGTGGCCGTGGGTCTTCCTGATCAACGTCCCGCTGGTGCTGGTGACGCTGGCGATCATCGTGCGGGCGATCCCGGGCTCGGCCGAGCGCAGCGCCCGCCGGCTCGACCTGGTCGGCGCGGCGCTCTGCGCGATCGGCCTCGGCGGGATCACCTTCGGGCTGATCCAGCAGCCGCTGTCGGGCTGGGGCTCGCCGTCGGTGCTCGGGCCGCTGCTGGGCGGCGTCGCCGTCTTCGCGTCGTTCCTGGTCTACGAGGCGCGGACGGCCGAGCCGATGCTGCCGCTGGAGCTGTTCCGGCGCCGCAACTTCGCGGTCGGCAACGTCGAGACGCTGGTGATGTACGCCGGGCTGGCGCTGGTCTTCTTCTACCTGACGATCTACCTCCAGCAGGTCGCCGGCTTCGACGCGCTCGAGGCCGGCTTCTCGTCGCTGCCGGTGACGATCCTGATGCTGTTCCTGGCCAGCCGCTTCGGCGCCCTGGCCGACCGGATCGGGCCGCGCTGGTTCATGGGCGCCGGTCCGGCGGTCTCGGGCGTCGGCCTGCTGCTGCTCCTGCGGCTCGACCGCGACGTCTCGTACCTGGGCGACGTGCTGCCGGCGATGGTCGTCTTCGGGCTCGGGCTCTGCATCGCGGTCGCGCCGCTGACGGCGACGGTGCTGGCCGACGCCGACGCGGCCAACGCCGGGGCCGCCTCGGGCGTCAACAACGCGATCGCGCGGGTCGCGGGCCTGATCGGGATCGCCGCGGTCGGGGTGGTGGTGGCGACCAGCTTCGCGGCCGACGTCGACGCCCGCCTGGCCGGCCGCGACCTCTCCCCCGCCGCCCGTGCCGTCGTCGCCGACGCCCGCGGGACACCGCTCAAGCGCCCGGACGTCCGCGGGCTGCCGGCGGCCGAGTCGCAGGCGATCGACGAGGCCGCGGTCGGCGCCTCGACCCACAGCTTCCGGATCGGGATGGCCGTCGCGGCCGGCCTGCTGCTGCTCGGCGGCGCGCTCGGCGCGGCCGGGATCCGCAACCCGCGGCGGGTCGTCGCCGCCCGCGAGTGCTCCGGCGGCCAGCTCGTCGGCCAGCCCTGCGAGGCCGCCCATCCGGAGCGGGCCGAGGCGATCTAGGGGAGGCTGTCGAAGATGGCGCTGCAACGGATGGACAACGTCGGGATCGTGGTCGAGTCGCTCGACGTCGCGATCGCCTTCTTCGTCGAGCTGGGCCTGGAGCTGGAGGGACGGGCCACGATCGACGGCGACTGGTCGGGGCGGGTGACCGGCCTCCGCGGCCAGCAGGTCGAGATCGCGATGCTGCGGACCCCGGACGGCCACAGCCGGATCGAGCTGTCGCGGTTCGTCGCGCCGCCGGTGGTCGCCGACCACCGCGACGCCCCGGTCAACGCGCTCGGCTACCTGCGGGTGATGTTCGCCGTCGACGACCTCGACGACACGCTCGCGCGGCTGGCGCGGCACGGCGCGGAGGTCGTCGACGAGGTGGTCCGCTACGGCGACGCGCTCCGGCTCTGCTACGTCCGCGGCCCCGAGCGGATCCTGATCGGGCTGGCCGAGCAGCGCGACTGAGCCCGGCGGCCGGCGGCCGGCGGCCGGCTCAGGCCGAGCTCTGCTCCTGCCCGCGGCCAGCCTCGAACCCCGGGCAGGCCTGGACCGGCATCCGCGGGTAGCGGGGGAAGCGGTCGTCGGTCTTCGAGCGGCCGCAGAGCGAGAAGGTCGAGCCGCGGGTGTTGCGGATCAGGCGCTGGTGGAGGCAGCGGTCGCAGAGACCGAAGGGGGACGGCACCGGTCCAGTATCGCCCGCCGCGCCGCGCACGACCACGGACGGACCCACAACCCTTGACCTCGACCCTGCTCGAAGTCCTAAGGTCGGGCGACCGTCACCCGCCGGCCCGCCTCCACGGGCCGGCGATCGTCGCTCCCTAGACTCGCTCCCGGTGCCCACGTTCCGTCGTCTGCTCGGGTTCCTGCGGCCGTACCGCGGGACCTGGGCCATCAGCTTCGGCCTCGCGCTGCTCGCGATGGGCGTGACCGTGCTCAGCCCCTACCTGGTCGGCCGCGGGATCGACCAGATCCGCGAGGGCGACCGCGGCGGGCTGACCTTCTTCGCGGTCGCGATCGCGCTGCTCGGGCTGGGGCGGCTACTGCTGACGATCGGCCGCCGGCTGGTCGCCGGGCGGGTCTCGCTCGGGGTCGAGCAGGACCTCCGCGACCGGCTCTACGGCCACCTGCAGGCGCTCGAGCTGGGCTTCTTCGACCGCTGGCAGACCGGCCAGCTGATGTCGCGGGCGACCGTCGACCTGAGCGCGGTCCGCTTCTTCCTCGGCTACGGCCTGATCTTCATCGTCCAGTCGCTGCTGACCGTGGTCCTGGCCGCGATCGCGATGACGATCCAGCAGCCGCTGCTGGCGCTGCTGGCGCTGCTGCCGGCGCCGCTGATCGTCTTCGTCGGCCACGCCTACGGCACCCGCGGCCGACCGGCCCAGCAGGACGCCCAGCAGGCGGTGGCCGAGCTGACCGCCGCCGCCGAGGAGTCGATCTCCGGGATCCGGGTGGTGAAGGCGTTCGCGGCCGAGGAGCGCCGCCGCCAGGCCTTCGAGGCGACCGTCGAGCACGCCTTCGCCAAGCAGCTGCGGGCGGTCCGGATCGAGTCGGCGTTCCAGCCGTTCGTGCAGTTCCTGCCCCAGATCAGCCTCGCGATCGTGCTGCTGGCCGGCGGCCGGATGGTCGTCGACGGCGACCTCACGATCGGCCAGTTCGCGGCCTTCTACGTCTACGTGCTGATGCTGATCCAGCCGCTGCGGTCGCTCGGCGTGATGCTCGGCCTCGGCCAGCGCGCGACCGCCTCCGGGATGCGGCTGTTCGAGGTCCTCGACCGCGAGCCGACGATCGTCGCCCCGCGCGACCGGCCGCCGCTGACGCTGCCGGCCGACGGCGGCGGCGCGATCCGCTTCGAGGGCGTGACCCTCCGCTACCCCGGCCAGACCCGGCCGGCGCTGGAGGAGGTCGACCTGACCATCCCCGCCGGCCAGCGGATCGCCATCGTCGGCGAGACCGGCTCCGGCAAGACCGCCCTGATCCAGCTGCTGCCGCGGCTCTACGACCCGACCGCCGGGCGGGTGCTGATCGACGGGGTCGACGTCCGCGACCTCGACCCGATCGCGCTCCGGCGCGAGATCGCGATCGTCGACGACGACCCCTTCCTCTTCACCGCCAGCGTGGCGGAGAACATCGCCTACGCCGCCCCCGGCGCGACCCGGGCGGAGATCGAGCGGGCCGCCGAGCAGGCCCGCGCGGCCGACTTCATCGCCGCCCTGCCCGACGGCTACGAGACGGTCGTCGGCGAGCGCGGCCTGACCCTCTCCGGCGGCCAGCGGCAGCGGCTGGCGATCGCCCGTGCGCTGCTGGCCCGCCCCGACCGGCCGGCCGGGTCGCCCGCCCGCGGGGCGAGCGGGCCTCGGATCCTGGTCCTCGACGACGCCACCAGCAACGTCGACGCGAGCACCGAGCAGGCGATCGCCGCCGGCCTCGACGAGGTGATGGCCGGCCGCACGACGCTGGTGATCGCCCACCGGCTGTCGACCGTCCGCCTGGCCGACCGGGTGGTGGTGCTGGAGCGCGGCCGGGTCGCCGCCGTCGGCGACCACGAGGAGCTGCTGGAGCGGTCGCCGCTCTACCGCGAGATCGTCACCTACGGGATGGCCGGCCAGGTCTTCCTGACCCGCAAGCAGGAGCCGGTCGAGGTGCCGGAGGCATGAGCGCCCCCGCCCGCTCCTCGGCCGTCCGCGACGCGCTGGCCGACCTCCGCCGGCGACGGGCCGCCACCCGCGGCCGTGGCCGCCGGACCCGCAGCCTGTTCGGGATGATGCGGCCCTACCGCGGCCGGATCGCGATCCTGGTGGTGGCGCTGCTGATCGCCACCGCCGCCAGCCTGGCGCCGGCGCCGCTGGCCGCGAAGGCGGTCGACGACGGGCTGGCGAAGGGCAACCTCGACCACCTGACGCTGCTGGTCGCGGTGCTGCTCGGGGTCTCGCTGGTCGGGCTGGTGGCGAGCGTCGTCCGCGACCGGCTGGTCGGCTGGCTCGGGGCGCGGCTGCTGAGCGACCTCCGCGAGCGGATCTTCCGCCACCTGCTGCAGATGCCGGTCAGCTACCACGAGCGCCAGCGGGCCGGGGTGCTCGTCTCGCGGATGACCAACGACGTCGACGCGCTGCAGACGATGATCAGCTCGAGCCTGGTGACGCTGCTCTCGTCGCTGCTGATGCTGATCGGGTCGATCGTGATCCTGATCTCGCTCGACCTGAAGCTGGCCCTGATCACCTTCACCACGATCCCGGTGCTGCTGCTGGGCTCGCTCGCCTTCCGGCTGGCGTCGGTCGACGCCTTCGCCCGCACCCGCGAGACGATCGGCGCGATCACGGCGCACCTCCAGGAGACCCTCTCCGGCGTCCGCGTGATCCGCTCCTACGGCCGCGAGCGCGGCCACCTCGACCGCTTCCACGAGCTCGGCGACGACAACCGCCGGGCGAACATGAAGACAGTCTACCTGAACGCGGCCTACTTCCCCGCCGTCGAGTACCTGTCGACGGCGGCGATCGTGATCGTGCTGCTGGTCGGCGGCGCCGAGGCGATCGACGGGGCGGTGACGATCGGCGTGCTGATCGGCTTCGTGACCGCGCTCGACAACTTCTTCGGCCCGATCGCCGACCTCTCGAACGTCTACACGACCTTCCAGTCGGGGATGGCCGCGTTGGAGAAGATCGGCGGCCTGCTCGACCAGCAGTCGACGCTGACCGACCCCGACGACCCGCGGCCGCTGCCCGACCCGCTGCGCGGCGAGCTGCGGTTCGAGCGGGTCAGCTTCGGCTACGGCGTGCCGGCCCCGACCCGCTCGCCCGCGGACGGGGCGCCGTTCGCCGCCGCGGCCGGGCAGGCGCCGCCGCTGGTCCTGCACGAGATCGACCTGACGATCCCGGCCGGCGCCACGGTCGCGCTGGTCGGCAGCACCGGGGCCGGCAAGTCGACGCTGGTCAAGCTCGCCGCCCGCTTCATCGACCCGACCGTCGGCCGGGTGCTGCTCGACGGGGTCGACCTGCGCGAGCTGCGCCAGCGGGAGCTGCGCTCGCGGATGGGGATCGTGCCCCAGGAGGGCTTCCTCTTCACCGGCACCGTGGCCGAGAACATCGCCTTCGGCCGCGACGGGGCGACCCGGGCCGAGGTCGAGCGGGTGGTGGCCGACCTCGGTGCCGGCGACGTGCTCGACCAGCTGCCGCAGGGGCTCGACACCGAGGTCGGCGAGCGCGGCGGCTCGCTCTCCGCCGGCCAGCGGCAGCTGGTGGCCTTCGCCCGCGCGCTGATCGCCGGCGCCCCGGCCGCCGACGGCCGGCCCGGCGGCCCGTCGATCCTGCTGCTCGACGAGGCGACGGCGAACGTCGACCTGCGGACCGAGCGCCGGATCGAGGAGGCGCTGGAGCGGCTGCTGGCCGACCGGACCGCGATCGTGATCGCCCACCGGCTGTCGACGATCCGCTCCGCCGACCTGATCGCCGTCGTCGAGCGCGGCCGGATCTGCGAGGCCGGCACGCACGACGAGTTGCTGGCTCGCGGCGGCGTCTACGCCAAGCTGCACGAGGACTGGCAACGGGGCACGACCGACGCACCGTCCCCGGCCGCTCCGTAAGACTGCGGGCGGACGCCGACCGGCGCCGCAACATCCCGACCCCCCATCGGTTGCAAGACGAGATGACCCCACGCCTCGCGCCCACGACCATGCGCATGCTGGCCGCCACCGTGGCCGCCGGCGCGCTCGCGACCATCGCCGCCGGCCCCGCCGCGGCCGCCTCGCCGACCGGGCCGGGCGGGACCGCGCTGGCCGGCCCCGCGGCCGGCTCGCCGCCGAACGGGCCGAGCGAGCGTCGCGCCGCCGGACGCGCCACCGCCGGCCTCCGGCAGGCGTCGTCGCGACCGTCGAACGTGGGCACGATCAAGCTCCAGTCGTCGCGCAAGATCAAGGTCCGCTACCTGCCGAACCAGAAGCGGACGGTCGGCTCGCTGAAGAATGGCGCGACGGTCAAGGTCCTCTGCCAGATGAACTCGGTCCGGGCCTCGGGCTACTCGGGGACCTCGCGGATCTGGGACCGGGTGCGGCTGCCCAGCGGCCGCCACGGCTACGTGCCCGACGCCTCGGTCCAGAACGAGAAGACGGCGATGGTGGCCCACTACTGCCGCTGGTCGGAGCCGGGCCCGCCGGCCGACGTCAACCCGCAGCAGGGCCGCTGCGGCTCCTACGCGACGGTCCCGCTGGTGGCCGCGCCGGCCAACCGGGCGGCGTTCATCGCCACCGCCGGGCCGCTGGCCCAGGCCTCCAGCCGCACCACCCAGGTGCCAGCCTCGGTGACGCTGGCCCAGGCGATCCTCGAGTCGGCCTCGGGCACCGCCACCGCCGGCGCCAACAACTACTTCGGGATCAAGGCCCAGGCCGTCGACAGCAAGAACGGGATCTACCGCTGGGCGACCGAGGCGGTCGGCTGCGTGCTGAAGCCGACCTACGAGAGCGAGTCCGGGCGCCTGGTCCGCCAGCTGGCCGCGTTCCGGATGTACCGCGGGATGCAGGACTCGTTCGACGACCACGGGCTCTTCCTGCGCCAGAACAGCCGCTACGCCAAGGCCTTCGACTACAGCGACGACCCGGAGCGGTTCGCCAAGGAGGTCCACAAGGCCGGCTACGCGACCGACCCGGCGTACAGCAACAGCCTGATCCGGCTGATGCGGAACGAGAAGCTGACCCGCTACGACCGCTGATCGGCGGTCGCGGCCGCGCCCCGCAGGCGGGCGGCGTCGCGGCCGGGCGGCTGCCCGAACTGGCGGCGGTACTCGCGGCTGAACTGCGAGGCGCTCTCGTAGCCGACCCGGTGGGCGACGGTGGCGACGTCGTCGGCGCCGGCCATCAGCAGCAGCCGCGACCGCTGCAGCCGGATCTGCTTCTGGAACTGGACCGGCGTCGAGGCGGTGACGGCCCGGAAGAGCCGGTGGAACGCCGAGACGCTCATCGCGCTCCGCCGCGCGAGCTCGTCGACCCGGAACGGCTCGCCGTAGTGCTCGGTGATCCAGCGCACCGCGCGGCTGATCTGGGTCAGGCTGCTGTCGGCCAGGCCGATCTCGCGCACGCTGGCCCCCATCGGTCCGGCCAGCAGCCGCCAGACGATCTCGCGCTCCAGCATCGGCGCCAAGATCGCCTGGTCGGCGGGGGCGTCGAGCAGCCGCGCCATCCGGACGACCGCGTCGAGCAGCGGCGCGGGCGCGTCGGCGACCCCGAGTGGCGGCGCGGCACCCGGCCGCGGGGCGGCACCCGGCCGCGGGGCGGCGGCACCCGGCGGCACCGGGGCCTCCAGCAGCAGGGCCGCGATCGTGGCCGGCCGCAGCGCCAGGCCGAACCCGAGCGCCGGCCGCTGCGGGCTGGCGCCGACGTAGTGGCCGGTCACCGGCAGGTCGACGCAGGCCACCAGGTACTGGCCCGGGCCGTACTCGTGGACCTGCTCGCCGAGCGCCAGCCGCTTGCGCCCCTGGGCGATCACCGCCAGCACCGAGCCGGAGCTGGCCGCCCGCGGCGATCGCGGCGCCGTCGCCGCCGACAGCAACACGCCGTCGATTGCCGTGGTCTCGTCGTCGCGCACGTGGCGGGCGATCAGCTCGCGCAGCTCGGCGAGCAGGGCAGCGGTCGCGGGGTCGTCCTCCATCGGCAGGATCGTACATCCGTGCTGCGGTCCATACGGGTCGTTCCGACCATCGACAGCTCAATGGAGCAGGATCAGGCAATGATCGGCGGTCTCTGTTCTGCCACCCGCGGGGCCTCCGGCGGTTGACTGGGCGGCGTCCACCACGAAGGGAGCACGCATGAAGATCGCCGTCGTCGTCGGGGCCAGCTCCGGCATCGGCCGGGCCACCGCCGTCCGGCTCGCCGCGGGCGGGTCCGGGGTCGTCCTGACCTACAACGCCAACCCGACCGGCGCCGAGCAGGCCGTGGCCGAGATCGAGCGCGAGGGCGGAAGCGCCGTGGCGCTGCCGCTCGACCTGGCGGACGCCGCTGCCTTCCCCGCCTTCGCCGACCGGCTCGCCGACGAGCTGCGCGAGCGCTGGCGGCGGACGACCTTCGACCACCTGGTCAACAACGGCGGCCTCGCGCGGGCCGCCCCGTTCACCGAGACCGACGAGGAGCTGCTCGACGACCTCTACCGGGTGCTGCTGAAGGGCCCGTTCCTGCTGACCCGCCGGCTGCTGCCGCTGCTGGCCGACGGCGGCGCGGTGGTCAGCACCAGCAGCAACGCGGCGCTGCCGGTGGCGGTCTCGCCCGGCTACGCGGCCTACGCGTCGATGAAGGGCGGGCTCAACGTCCTCACCCGCTACCTGGCCAAGGAGCTCGGACCGCGCGGGATCCGCGTCAACGCCGTGGCGCCGGGCCCGACCCGGACCCGGCTCGGCGGCGACGCCTTCGAGCGCCACCCGGAGCTGATCCCGCCGCTGGCCGCCGAGACCACCCTCGGCCGGCTCGGCGAGCCGGAGGACGTGGCCGGGGCGATCGCCGCCCTGCTCGGCGACGAGTGCGGCTGGGTCACCGGCGAGCTGCTCGAGGTCTCCGGCGGCTTCCGGCTCTGACCGGCTAGGCGCCCGCGGCCTGGCCGGCGGCCAGCTCCTCCACCGGCTGCTCGGCCGCGGCGGCGTCCCGCTCGAGCGCGATCCGGTCGGGCGTGTCGAGCCGTCCCGGGTGCCCCAGCCGGCCCAGCTCCGAGCCGTCGCGGCCGAAGAACAGCCCGACGGTCCAGTCGGCGACCAGCCGGATCTTGCGGGTCAGGCCCGGCATCGAGAGCAGGTGGTAGGTGCGGGCCAGGAACCACGCCGGCACGCCCCGCCAGCGGAGGCCGAGGGTCGAGGCGACCGCCTTGCCGCGGCCGAGGTCGACGAAGACGCCGAGGGTCTTGTAGCGGAAGGTCCGCGGCGGGGTCCCGGAGAGGGCGCCGGCGACGTTCTCCGCCACCCGCCGGCCCTGCCGGATCGCGTGCTGGGCGGTCGGCGGGGCCGGCTTGGTCAGGTCGCGCGGGTCGGGCACGTGAGCGGCGTCGCCGATCGCCCAGACCCCGTCGACGCCGGGCACCCGCAGGGTCCGGTCGACGACGATCCGGCCGCTCTGCTCGTGCAGCGGCACCCCCAGCCGCTGGACGACCGGGCTCGGCTTGACCCCGGCGGTCCAGACGACGGTCCGGGTCGGCACCACCTCGCCGCCGGCGAGGGTCGCGGTCGACTCGCTGATCGCGTCGATCGTGGTCCCGGTCCGGATCTCGATCCCGCGCCGCTGCAGCTCGTCGGTGGCGAAGCTGGCCAGCGACTCGGGGATCTCCGGCATCACCCGGTCGCGGGCCTCGACCAGCACGAAGCGGACGCCCTGGACGCGGCAGCGCGGATAGCGGTCGAGCAGGTCGGTGGCGAAGTCCTGCAGCTCGGCCAGCCCCTCCAGGCCCGCGTAGCCGGCGCCGACGAAGACGAAGGTCAGCCACGCCTCGCGGTCGGCCGGGTCGTCGATCCCCTCGGCGACCTCGAGGCTCTGGAGCAGCCGGTTGCGGAGCGCGATCGCCTCCGGCAGCGTCTTCATCCCGACCGCGTGCTCGGCCAGGCCGGGGATCGGCAGCGTCCGCGAGACCGAGCCGACCGCGACGATCAGCTGGTCGTAGGGCAGCTCCAGCTCGCGGCCGTCGCCGGTGGTGACCTGGAGCAGCTTGCGCTGCGGGTCGGCGCCGCTGACGGCGCCCAGCCGCAGGTCGGTGTCGCGCAGCTGGTCGCGGAGCGGGACGACCGCGTGGCGCGGCTCCAGCGTGCCCGCCGCCGCGCCCGGCAGCAGCGGCGTGTAGAGCATGAAGTTCTGGTCCGAGACCAGCGTCAGGCGGGCGCTGTGGCGCGGCAGCAGCCGCTCCAGCTTGCGGGCCGCCTCGAAGCCTCCGAAGCCGCCGCCGGCGATGACGATGTTCCAGGCCATGCCCCGAGCGTACGGGCTGGCTCCGGAAGAGACCAACGGCACGAGCGGCTCGCGACGCACGCCACGAGCCGGTCGGGGCGAACGTCACATGCGACGCTGCCCCGCCCGGCGATGTGACGTTCACCCCCGCGGGCGGGGGTGAACGTCACACGGGGCGAGCGTCGCGCGGAGCGTGCGACGTTCGCCCCGCCACGCTCACGGGAAGAGGACCAGGTCCGCCTTCAGGTTGAGGTGGTTGCGGCCGCTGCCGGCGGGCAGGCCGAGCCGCGAGTTGATGATGCCGTCCAGCAGGTTGATCTTGGCGCCGGTCAGCAGGCCGCCGAGGCCGAGCGGGCCGCAGTTGGCCGCGCCCGGGACGGTGAACGTGTCGTCGTCCAGGTGCAGGGCCAGGCGGATGTGGTCGGCCTGGAGGTCGATCCCGTCGATCCCGCCCTTCGGGTTCAGCGCGATCGGCTTCTTCGCGGTCCCGATCGAGCAGTCGTTGCCGAGCAGCAGGCTCTGGACCTTGACGTAGAGCTGCAGCGAGGCGCCGATCTCACCGGTGCCGAGGTCGAGGCCGAAGCCGGGCGTCCCGACCGGGGCGAACGCGGCCTTGACGCCGGTCAGCCCGCCGAGGGCGAGCCGGTCGAGCAGGTCCTGGAGCGGCTGGATGCCGGTCACCCCGCCGGGCACGTCGATCGTCGGGAAGCCGCCGCCGCCCCCGCTGCCGCTGCCCGGCGCGGCCGGGATCGGCGAGAGGTTGGCGTCGAGCCCGCCCGCGAGCGAGATCGGCGACTTGTCGAGCGAGGCCTTGAAGCTGCCGACCTGGGCGTTGCCCGAGGTCGTCTGCAACTGGAAGCAGAGCAGCGCGCCCGGGTAGTTGGTCTGGCAGTCGAACGGCTTCGTCCACTCCGCCGCGTCGGCCGCGGCCGGCGCCTCGGCGGTCTTCGCCTTCGTCGTCAGCGCGCTGGTCGTCTTGCTCGTCAGCTGCTGGATCGCGTCCTGCAGCTGGGCCGGCGTCGGCGCGGCCTGGGCCGAGCCGGCGACCAGGCCGCAGGTCGTGACGGCGAGCGCAACGGCGGATGCCCGTCGTGCCCGGCGCACGGCACGCGCCCGGCGATCGCGGTGTCCCATCGTGTCCCCCATGGTCCCTCCAAGCACCGGGCGTGGCAGTGCACTGGCGACGCGGCCCGGCCGCGCGACGCCCCCCTCCAACGCCGGCCGACGACGGACGTCGACGGCTGGCGCCACCAAGCGTGATGGACACTAGTTCGTCTTCCGTCGACCTGTCAACGCGGGCCGGCCCGGGAACGACGAAGCCCCCGTGGAGACGGGGGCTTCGAGAGACTGCGGGACAAGGACTCGAACCTTGAATACCTGAACCAGAATCAGGCGTGTTGCCAATTACACCATCCCGCAAGGGCGCTTCAGCGGTCCGCGATCATAGCGGCCGGGGCCGGCCGGTGCGGCGCGACCACCGCCCGTTCAGGCGGCGGCGGTGAAGAGGCCGGTGATCCCCGCCTCGAGCCCCGGGTCGAGCACGACGAGCACCTCGTCGCCGACCTCGATCACGGTGTCCGGCTTCGGCACGAAGCCCGCGCCCTGGCGCAGGATCGAGATGATCAGCGAGCCGTCGGGCATCGCGACGTCGGCCACGCGGGCCCCGGCGGCGGGGGCGCCGGCGGTGACCTCGACCTCGACGATCTCCAGCCGCTCGGCGTGCAGGTCGAGCAGGTGGACGAGCCCGAAGCTCGGCACCTCGTGCTCGATCAGGCGCAGGATCAGGTCGGTCGCCGAGACCACCGGCGAGACCCCGAGCAGCTCGAACAGCTCGCGGTTGCGGGGGTTGTTGACGCGGGCGATCGTCCGCTGGACGTCGTACTTCTCGCGCGCCATCTGGCAGATGAGGATGTTGTCCTCGTCGTCGCCGGTGACCGCCACGACCAGCTCGGCGCGCTGGATGCCGGCGCGCTCCAGCACCCACATCTCGGTCGAGTCGCCGTACTGGACGGCGTGCTCGAGCTCCTCCTCGATCGTCAGGTAGCGCGAGCGGGTCTGCTCGATCAGCGTGACCTCGTGGCCCTTCTCGATCAGCTCGCGCGCCAGGTTCCAGCCGACCTTGCCGCCGCCGGCGATCACGACGTACATCAGCTGACCTCGCTCAGGGCCGTCTCGAACATGCTGATCGCCTCGAGCGTCGGGCAGATCGTGCGCACGCCCTGCTCGGCGAACCAGGTCGCGCGGGCCGGGTCCATCACCCGTGCGATCACCGTCGCGACGCCGAACTTCTTCTGGGCGACCTGGGCGATCACGAGGTTCGTGTTGTCGCCGTCGGTCGAGGCGATGAAGACGTCGGCGTCGGTGACGCCCGCCTCGCGCAGGGCCTCGACCTCGATCCCCTGGCCGACGGTGAAGCGGCCTCCCGCCTCCTCCCAGGAGGTGGACAGACCCGCGTCGAGCCGCTCGTGACTGAGGGGGTCCTCGTCGAGGACCGAGACCTCATGCCCCTGGGCGAGCATCGACTGTGCGACGGCCGCGCCGACGCGGCCCGCCCCGACGATGAGCACGAACATACGCGCGGCACGATAGCGCGCCGGCGAGCGCCGTCCGCCGCGGCCGTTCGCCGACCCCCCGGACGGCTCAGTCGACCTCGGCCCGCACGAGCAGGTAGACGCTGGTCGCCCGGAAGCCGTCCGGGTCCTCGTTGCCCTCCTCCAGGGCCGCCACCAGCGGCTCGCGGAGCGCCGCGTAGCGCTGCTCGCCGAGCAGGTCGCGGGCGGCCAGCCACATCGGGTGCGAGGTCAGCCACTCGTCGGCGAACGCCTCCGGCGAGGCGGCGACGAAGGCCAGCGGCACCCGCTCGACCCGCGGCGCGATCCCGTGGGCGCCGAAGAGCGTGGCCAGCACCTGCGGGTCGCCCCAGTCGCGCGGGGCGGGGCCGGTGGCGACCGCGTCGGGGCCGGCGAACTCGGCGATCGCCCGCCGCACGACCTGGCCGGCGGCGGCGACCGTGCCCTCGGCGGTCCAGGTGGTGAGGACGATCCGGCCGCCGGGCGCGGTCGCCCGCACCAGCTCGGCGACGGCCGGCTCGGGCGGCTGGGCGAAGATCACGCCGAAGACCGAGAGCACCGCGTCGAAGCCACCGTCGGGCACCGGCAGGGCCGCGGCCTCGCCCGCCCGCCACTCGGCCGCGACGCCGGCCTCGCGGGCCCGCTCGGCCGCGACCTCCAGCAGCCGCGGCGCCGAGTCGACGCCGGTCGCGACCCCACCGCGGGCGGCCGCCAGCAGCGCCGCGTTGCCGGTCCCGCAGGCGACGTCGAGGACCCGCTCGCCGGCGCCGATCGCCGCCTCCGCGACCGCCCGCTCCGCCGCCGGCAGCAGCTGGGTCGCGGTCAGCTCGTACTCGCCGAGGCTCCAGTCGAACATGGCCGGACCCTATCCCCCGGCTCCGCCGCCGCTGAGCTCGAGCGCGCGACCGGCCCGGACCCAGCCGGCGAGCCCGCCGTCGACCCGCTGCCCGTCGCGCCCGGCCGCGGCCAGGATCGCGACCGCGTCGCCGGAGGCGAAGCAGTACGGCCCCTCGCAGTAGGCCACGACGGTCGCGTCGGCCGGCAGCTCGTCGATCCGCCGCCGCAGCTCGTCGACCGGGATCGAGATCGCCCCCGGCAGGTGGCCGCGGGCGTACTCGGTCGCGGGCCGGACGTCGACCAGGACCACGTGGCCCTCGCGCATCCGCCGCTCCAGCTCCGCGATCCCGATCCGCTCCATCCCGCCCGGCTTGGCGTAGAGCGCCTCCAGCTCGGCCCGCATCTCGGTCAGCCGCTCGCCGGCGAAGCGCTCGAAGCCGGCCAGGAACCCGGTCACGCTCGGGTCGGCCAGCCGGTAGTGGATCCGGACCCCCTCGCGGCGGGTGGCGACCAGCTGGACCGCCCGCAGCTGCTGGAGCTGGGCCGAGGTGTTCTTGACCGGCGCGCGGGCGGCCGCGGCCAGCTCCTCGACGGTGTGCTCGCCCTGCTCCAGCAGGTCGAGCAGCCGGATCCGCAGCGGGTTCGACAGCGCCTTGCCCAGCCGCGCGAGCTGCGCGTAGACCCCGGCGTCGTCGAGCTCGTCGTAGCTGTGGTCGCTCACCCGCCGTCCCTCGTCGCGTAGGCGGGGGCGACGGCCGACGACGGCGCGCGCCGGCGGGCGAGGCCCGGGAGCGCCACCGCGGCGCCGAGCAGGGCGACCATCGCGTAACCGTAGCCGAGCAGGTGCGCCGACCCGAGGATGCCCGGTCCGCCGATCGTCACCAGCACGCCGGCGACCGCCGAGCCGAAGGCGTTGGCGATCAGCTGCACGGTGTTGACGCCGGCGGCGGCCTTGTTCGCCTGCTCCGGATCGGGGCTGATCCCCATCGCGGCGGGGATCCAGTGCGCGAACGCCATCCCGATCCCGGCCCCGGCGACGATCAGGGTCGCGAACCAGAGCGCGATCCGGAGCCCGTCGGGATCGGGGGTCTGGAGCGCGGTGTAGGCGACCAGCCCGACGGCCAGCACCAGCGGCCCGGCGATCCGGTTGAGGTCCTTCGCCCGCGGGTCGGTGACGCCGCCGTTGAGGATCGAGGCGATGCTCCAGCCCCACGAGAGCGAGGCCCCGAGCAGCCCGGCCCCGAGCGGCGAGAGCCCGCCGAGCCGCTGGCCGAAGAGCGGCAGGAAGGTCTCGACCGTCGAGCCGACCGCGAGCACCGCGATCGAGAGGTAGATCCAGCGCAGCGCCGAGCCGCGGCGGTAGGTCAGCTCGGGCAGCACCCGCACCGACGAGCGGCGCTCGCGGGCCACGAAGGTGACCAGCAGGCCGAACGCGACCGCCAGCAGCAGCGCGATCGGGGCGCTGCCGTCGACCACCGAGGAGACGCTGACCGCGGCGGCGCCGGTGGCCAGCAGCCCGAGCGCGATCCACGGCACCGGGGCGGCGCGGCCGTCGGTCTCGTGCCGCGCCGGCAGCGAGCGCCAGGCGACGACGCCGATCGCGACCGCGGTCAGGGCCAGCAGCACGAAGGCCCCGCGCCAGAGGTCGATCTCGGCGAAGAGCCCGCCGAGCAGCGGCCCGATCACGTTCCCGACGCCCCACATCGCCGACATCAGCGCGATCGCCCGCTGCCACAGCCGCGGCGGCAGGATCGTGCGCACGAGGGCGAAGCCGAGCCCGGCCAGCAGGCCGCCGCCGAGCCCCTGGAGCGCCCGCCCGACCAGCAGCACGGTCATCGTCGGCGCGGCGGCGGCGACCACGCTGCCGGCGGCGAACAGGACCAGGCCGATCCCGTAGGCGTTGCGGGCGCCGTAGCGGACCAGCGCCTGGCTGACGAGCATCGACGTGAAGACCGAGGCCACCAGGAAGATCGTCATCGTCCAGGCGTAGAGCTCGAAGCCGCCGATCTCGTCGACGGCGTTCGGCAGCAGGCTGGTCGTCAGGTAGACGTTGACCGCGTAGAGGGCGACGCCGCCGGCGAAGACGGTGACGGCGGCCCGGTGGGCGCGATCGAAGAGCGCGCCCCAGGTGGCGCGCTCCGCTGCTGCTTCGTCTGAGGCCATATTCCAAAGATTATTAGAATATGGCCGGACGTCAAGCCCGCCCTCCCCCGCTCACTCCGGGGGCGCGATCACCGCCAGCGCCGCCGGCACCGCCCGCACCACCGCCGGCGTGCGGGCGATCGGGTCGCCGTCGGCGTAGACCTCGAACGGCCGGTCGGCGTCCATCCGCACCTCGCGCGCCCGTAGCACGCGGATGTCCGGCTCGTGGACGTGACGGCCGGTGAAGACCTTCGGCGCGTTGCGCAGGAAGCGGCGGCGGGTGCCGTGCTCGATCACGACCAGGTCGAGCAGGCCGTCGTCGAGCGCGGCGTCGGGCGCGATCCGCATCCCGCCGCCGAAGCGGCCCGAGTTCGCCGCCGCGGCCAGGAAGCCGGTCACCCGCTGCGGCTCGCCGTCGACCTCGAGCACGAACGTCGCCGGCCGCCAGCGGGCCAGCCCGACCACCATCGCCCCCGCGTAGACGGCCCGGCCGCCGATCCGCGGAGCGGCGTTGGCCAGCCGCGTGACCTCGGACTCGAGCCCGATCGAGGCGACCCCGACGAAGGTCTCGCCGTCGGCGTCGCCGACGTCGATCGTCCGCGTGGCGCCGTCGACCAGCAGCGCGCAGGCGGCGATCGGATCGCGCGGGATCCCCAGCCGGGCCGCGAAGTCGTTGCCGCGGCCGCCGGGCAGGATCCCGAGCGTCGCGTCGCTGTGGCGGACCTCGTGCGCCACCAGCCGGACCATCCCGTCGCCGCCGAAGGCGACCACCTCGGCGCCGCTCGCGGCCGCCGCCCGCGCCAGCGCGACCGCGTGCTCGTGCGAGTCGCTGCGCTCGACGACGACCTCGATCCCGTGGCCGCCCAGCGCCGCCTCGACGGCGGCCAGCGCGCGGGCGCCGCGGCCGCCGCCGGCGGTCGGGTTGCAGAGGACGTGCAGCCGCCGCGCGCTCATCGCCGTGGGGCGACGAGCACCCCGGGGTTGAGGATGCCCTGCGGGTCGACGGCGTCCTTCGCCGCTCGCAGCAGCGCGACCCCGAGCGGCCCGATCTCCTCGGCCAGGTGCTCGCGGTGGTCGACCCCGACCCCGTGGTGGTGGCTGATCGAGCCGCCGGCGGCCACGATCGCGTCGTTCGCCGCCCGCTTGGCCCGCTGCCACTGGGCGAGCGGGTCGTCGATCTGGGCGCAGGCGACGGTGAAGTAGAGCGAGGCCCCCGTCGGGTAGACGTGCGAGACGTGGGTCAGGACCACCGGCGGGGTCCCCTGCCCGGTCAGCGCGTCGCGCAGCGCGTCGCCGACCGCAGCGTAGAGCGCCGGCAGGTTCGACCAGAAGGTCGTCGTCTCCAGCGTCTCGACCAGCGCGCCGGCGTCGAGCAGCGCGTCGCGCAGGTAGGGGCCCTTGTAGCGCCCGTGCTCCCAGGCGGGACCGGCCTCGGCGTCGGGCTCGCCGCCGAGCTCGCGGAGGACCGCCGTGGCCGCGGCGCGGCGCTCGGCGACGACCGCCGCGGTGCCCTCGAAGCCGACGATCGCCAGCACCCCGCCGGGCGCGTCGCCGGACGCGATCGCGTCCGGCCGGGCCAGGTTGAGCGCGGTCTCGACCTCGTCGGAGAGCCGCAGCACCGTCGGCCGCGGACCGTCCTGGGTCAGTCGCCGCAGCGCCGCCGTGCCCTCGGCGAAGGAGGGGAAGCGCCAGCCGTCGTAGACCCGCTCCTCGGGCAGCGGCTGGACCGCGACCGTGACCTGGGTGATGACGCCGAAGGCGCCCTCCGAGCCGAGCACCAGCTGCCGCAGGTCGGGGCCGGCGGCGCTCTTCGGCGCCCGCCCGAGCTCGAGCGTGCCGGTCGGGGTCGCGACCCGCAGCCCGACCACCATCTCGTCGAAGCGGCCGTAGCCGGCCGACGCCTGGCCGCTGGAGCGAGCGGCCGCGAAGCCGCCGATCGTCGCCCACAGGAACGACTGCGGGTGGTGGCCGATCGTGAAGCCGTGGGCGGCGACCAGCGCCTCGGCGTCGGGCCCGCGCAGACCCGGCTCGAGGGTCGCCGTGCGCGAGACCGGGTCGACGTCGACCAGCCGGTCCATCCGCCGCAGGTCGAGCGCGACGACCGCCGCGAAGCCCTCGCGCTCGGGCTCGAGCCCGCCGACCACCGACGTGCCGCCGCCGAAGGGCACGACCGCCACGCGGGCCTCGGCGCAGGCGGCGAGCACGGCCAGCACCTCGTCGTGCGTCGTCGGCAGCACGACCGCGTCGGGGGCGTCCTCGACCTGGCCCTCGCGCAGCCGCAGCAGGTCGGGGGTCGAGCGGCCGCGGGTGTGGCGCAGGCGGGCCTCGTCGTCCTCGTGGACGTGGTCGGCGCCGACGGCGGCCACCAGCGCCTCGCGGACGGCGGCGGGCAGCGTCGAGGCGGGCGCGCGCAGCTCGCCGACCGGCGGCACCGGGGTGCCCTCGCGGCGAACGCCGAGCGCCTGCCCGAGCAGGTCGCGGAGCGCGTCGGAGAGCGGCGCGGCATCGGCTGGATCGCCCCAGCCCGCCCAGGCGATCTCGGGGTAGCCGTGGTCAGGGCGGGCGCTCGTCATCGGGGTCCGTCTCGCGATCTCAGGTGAACACTTTGCCAAGAAGTGTTCAACTGTAACCAGTGCGGGCCGGCGCGGCAAGCCGGCCGCCGGCGGACCTCAGAGCTGCTCGAGCCAGCGCTCGTCGTCGTCGGTCAGCGCCTCGGCGTCGACGCCCGCGCCCTCGGCCTCGCGCCGCTTGCGCATCACGGCCTCGGTCTCCTCCAGCGCCGGCGCGGTCAGGATCACCTGGCAGCGGGCCTTGTCGACGACGTAGCGCGAGGCCTCGTTGAGGACGTCGCCGCGGCCGCCGCGGGCTCCCAGCGCGGACCCCGCGCGGCCGCTGCGCGAGCGGCCGGTCGGCGGCGGGGCGACCATCACGATCGCCTGGCAGCCGCGGCGGGCCGCCTCGTCGACGATCGCCTTGCCGAGCGAGCGGGCGCGAACGGCCGAGGTCGCCACCCGCACGCCCTCGTACTCCTCGCCGACCGCCTTCGCCCGCGAGAGCGCCTGCTTGGCCTCCTTCAGGCGCCCGTCGGCCAGCGGCCCGTCGATCGGCAGCGACATCGGCAGCACGTGGATCCAGACCGCCTCGATCACCGCGTAGCCCTCCTCGATGTCGGTCTCGTCGTCGCCGCCGGCCAGCCGGCCCGCGGTCTGGACGACGTCGTCGTCGAGGGCGGTGCCGAGCAGCGGCACCAGGATCGAGCCGTACATCGGCTGCTCGCCGGTGTCCTGCCGCAGCGCCTGCTCCGGCACCGCCACCCGGCCCCGCACCGGCAGCCCGCGGCTGCGGCGGTAGAGCACGTAGCCGACCACGCCGATCGCGATCCAGGCCAAGCCGACCGCCCGCGCCGCCGGGTGCGAGATCACGATCGAGAGCCAGACCAGCGCGCTCAGGACCGCCCCCACCACCGCCGGCACCGGCACCGCGCGGCCGCGCACGCGGACGTTGAAGGGGATCCGGTACGGCCGCCGCAGGTCCGGCTCGGTGAAGCGCAGCCGGATCACCGAGACGTGGGCGATCGTCACCGCCAGCATCACGCCGAAGGCCATCATCCCGACCAGCGCGTCCATGTCGCGGACGGCGACCAGGCCGGCGGCGATCCCGGCGGTCGCGCCGATCACCATCCACGGCGTGCCGTAGCGCGGGTGCAGGCGGCCGATCCGGGTCGGCAGCTGCCGGTGGCGGGCCATGTGCGACGTGATCCGGCTGGCGCTGCCCATCGAGGCCAGCGCCATCCCGGCCAGCGTCACCGCGCCGGCGGTGCCGACCACGATCCGCAGCACGTCGCGGAGCGGCCCGGAGTCGAGCTGGTCGACGATCCCCAGGATCGGCGCGTCGACCCAGCGGTCGGCGAGCGCGGTGCTGCCGTCGTGGACCGGCAGCGCCATCAGGCCGGCGATCGCCAGCCCCGGGTAGAGCACCAGCATCACCAGCGGCAGCGCCACCACCAGCCGCTTGAGCCCGGCCCGGCCGATGTACAGCTCGCCGGCCAGCCCCGAGGCCGACTCGAGCCCGGTCACGACCACCATCGCCGCGCCGAGGCCGAAGAGGATCCCCTGCACGTCGGGGCTGGTGCCGATCTCCAGCTCCTCGGTCAGCGAGCCGGGGTCGGAGAGCAGCACGATCGCCAGCACCACCACCAGCGCCTGCAGCACCAGGTCGAAGGCGACGACCGCCGACAGCCGCCCGAGCCGGCGCGGGGCGTGGCCGCGGATCGTGCGGACGGTGATCGCCGACAGCAGCAGCGCCGCGATCGTCATCTCGACCCAGCCCTCGGCGGTCTCGGGCCAGATCGCCTCCAGGTAGTTGGTCGCCGCCAGCGTCGCCGCCGCGGTCAGCAGCAGCGAGTCGAGCAGCAGCGCCCACGCCGCGACGAAGCTCCAGGCCTCGTCGAGGGCGTAGCGGGCGAAGGTCGGCGAGCCGCCGCGCTCGGGGTGCAGCGAGGCGCCCTCGACGTAGGTCATCACCGCCAGCCCGAAGAGCAGCGCGGCGGCCAGCATCACCAGCGGGGTCGCCCCGAGGGCGGCGCCGGCGATCGGGCCCAGCAGCAGGTAGAGCCCGCCGGCGAGCGAGGCGTAGGTGACCGCGAAGACCGCCGGCGAGCCGAAGGCGCGGTGGGCGATCGCCTTGCGAGCGCTCGGCATCGTCAGCCCCCGGGACCCTTCCACGCGATCCACGCCCGGCCCGCGCCGGCGAGCACGAACAGCGCGCCGATCAGCACGCCGCGGGCCAGCGGTCCGCCGCCGCCGGCGATCGCGATCACGATCAGCGCCACCCCCAGCAGCGCCACGACCGTCGAGAGCACGATCGTCACCTGCCCGTGCAGTCCGCGGTTCACGCCGACGCTCCCGTCGTGGTGGCCTTGCCGAGCTGGGCGACCGTCCGCGCGTCGGGGTCGGCCTGCAGGATCACGCGACAGGGGCGCTCGGCCATCACCGTCTCGATGCTGCGGCTGATGCCGCCGGCCGGCGCCTTCGGCGGGATCGACATCACGATCGCGCGGGCCTTGGTGGTGCGGGCGTGCTCGACCACCACGCGGCCGAACTGGCCGGCGCGGACCTTCACCCAGCGGCCGCTGATCCGGCTGCCGATCTGCAGCCGCGCCTGCTCGATCAGGGCCTCGGCGGCCCGCTCCTGCTCGGGCAGGCGGGCGTCGATCGGCGACGAGGCGGGGACGATGATCGGAACCAGCAGGAACATCCCGCGGCGGCGCTTGGCCGCGACGGTGGCGGCGGTCGAGAGCGCGCCCTCGGAGTAGCGCAGGCCGAGCAGCGCGACGATCACCGACTCGTACTCGGCCTCGTGGTCGACGACCGCCTCGGGGGTGGCGATCTTGTGCGTCGTCCGCAGGTCGAGGCCCTGGCTGCGGCGGTAGAGCGGGTAGATCACCAGCCCGGTCGCCATCCAGCCGAGGCCGGCCAGCGCCACCGACGGGTGGAGGCCGGTGACGACGACGAAGGCGATCCCGGTCCCGAGCCCGCCGACGATCGCGAACAGCGGCAGCGAGCGGCCGCCGATCCGCAGGTTGCCGGGGCCGCGGTAGGGCCGGTCGAAGTCGGGGTACTTCAGCCGCAGCCGCACGACCGCGACGTGGGCGATCGTGAACGAGAGCATCGCCCCGAACGCGTACATGTTGCCCAGGAAGTCGGCCTTGCCCGGGATCACCGCGATCGCGGCCAGCACGCTGAAGACGAGGATCCCGAACCACGGCGTGCCGAACTTCGGGTGCAGCGTCCGCAGCCGGTCGGGCAGCTGGCGGTGGATGCCCATCGAGTAGACGAGCCGCGAGACGCCGATCACGCCGGCGTTGGTGGCGAGGAACAGGATCGTCGCCGCGAGCAGGCCGACGTAGACCTCGACCGGGGTCTGGAGGACGCCCAGCTCCATGTGCTTGACGACGCCGAGGATCGGGTCGCCGGCGTAGCCGCCCTGGCTCTCGGGCAGGCCCAGCAGCGTGGTGTAGGTGCCGTCCTCCCCCTTGGTGACCGGCAGCGCGGAGAGGGCGACCATCGGCAGGAAGGCGTAGATCGCGAAGACGGCGATCACCACCCGCTTGATCGCCGCCGGCACGGTGGTGCCGGCGTCCTTGGCCTCCTCGGCCATGTTCGAGATCGTCTCGATCCCGGTGTAGGCGACCATCCCGATCGGGATCGCGATGAAGAAGTCCTTCCACTCCGGCGCGACCCCGAGGTCGATGTTGTCGATCAGCTGGTCGGGGCTGAACACGAGGAACAGGCCGAGCCCGACCAGCAGCACCTGGGTCAGGAAGTCGGTGACGGCGAGGGCGATGTTGATCCCCGCCGACTCCTTGACCCCGACGACGTTGATCGCCGCCAGCGCCCCGATCACCACGATCGCGAAGACCACGTCGCCGGGCGCGTGGCGGAGGAACGAGATCGGCTCCCACAGGCCGCCCAGGTAGTGCGGCACGAAGTACGAGCTGATCGCGATCGTGATCGTGTAGTTGAGCATCTGGCCCCACGCCGCGAAGAACGACCAGAACTCGTTGAAGGCGCGACGGGCGAAGCTCGACGAGCCGCCCGCCTCGGGGTACATCGAGGTCGCCTCGGCGTAGGTGGCAGCCGTCAAGTAGAAGATGACGCCGGTGATGATGAAGACGACCGGCGTCAGGCCGAGCGCGAAGCTCGCGACCAGACCGAGCGCGTAGTAGATCGACGAACCGACGTTCCCGTACGCGGTCGAGAAGAGCGCGTTGGTCCCGAGGACCCGCTGCAGTCCGTGGAGTCGTCGTTCGGCCATGGCCGACGCGGCAGTCTACGCCGTGCCGCGGCGACCGTCGCGCGGCCGGCGCGCCGCCGCTCAGCCCGCGGGGTCGACGGTTCCGCGCGAGACCTGCGGACCGCGCGCCGCCAGCCGCTCGGTCTGGCGCGCGCCGTCGCGCCAAAGCCCTGCACAGGCGGTCAGTCCGGCGGCATCGAAGGCCGTCGCCGCCGTCCGCTGGGCGCGGGCCAGGCCGGCCATGTCGCGGGCGCGGGTGGCCGGATCGGCCTGGCGTGCGAGCAGCGCCACCAGCCGCCGGTGGGCGTCCGCGCGGTCGCCCGGCGGCGTCAGGGCGGCGATCCGGTCGCGGAACGCGCGGCCCTGCCGCTCGGCGACCTGCTCCAGTTGGTCGACCGTCAGCTCGCGCTCGCGCTGGAGCCGCGGCAGGTCGCGGCTCTCGGTCACGATCGTGCGGCAGGCGCTGGCCGCGTCGCGGGCGTAGGCGCTCGCAGCGGGCGCGGCTGCGGTGGTGGTCGCCGTCGCGCCGGTGGTGGTCGACGGCGACGGGTCATCGCCCCCGCAGCCGGAGACGGCGACCGCGACCGCGCCGGTCAGCGCAGCCGCCAGCAGCGCGGCCCGGCCGCGCCCCGGGCTCACTGCCCCGGGATCCAGAGCCGGCCGGACTCGACCGCGCTCGGCTCCTGCTTGCCCGGCTCGGCCGCCGGGGCCGGCGGGGTGCCGGGCGCGGCGCCCTCGGCCGGGGCGGCCCCGCCGCCCGGCGAGACGTCGGCGCCGAGCGGCCCGGTCGGGTCCTCGGCCGCCGGCTGGCCGCTAGCGAGCTGGGCGTAGGCCATCTGCAGCTGCGACAGCGCCTGCTCGACCTGCTTGGCGTTCGGGCCCAGCAGCGGCGCGGCGACCGGCTGCAGCGCCTTGATCGCCTCGATCGCCACCTCCAGCTGGGCCGGGTCGCGCTCGCCCAGCGCGCCGGGCGCGAGGCCGGCGCGGCGGCCGCCCAGCTCGATCAGGCTGGCCAGCGACTGGACGACCACGTCCTCGACGCGGACGTTGCGGATCTGCTCCTCGTAGGCGGCGAGCAGCTCCTCCTGGGTCGGCTCGCGGCCGGGGCCACCGGGGCCTCCGGCGCCGGGGAAGGACTCGTTCGTGCTCATGCGGGACGCTCCTCGCTGATGACGGCGGGTGCTGCTCCAGGATAGGTGGCGCGCGTCTCGGCCACGGCAGCGGCGAACGCCTCGGCCGGCGAGGCGCCCTCCTCGACCCGCGCGCGCTGGCGCTCGGCGCCGTTCTGGAGCGGGAAGACCGGCTCGATGCCCAGCTCCGAGCGGACCGGCGCGGTCCAGGCCAGCAGCCGGTCGGCCGCGGCGGCGGCGGGGTACTCGCTGGCCGTCTCCCAGTCGATCAGCTGGCCGCGGCGACCGTCGCGGATCGCCCGCCAGACGTTCTCCTCGATCAGCCGCGGCGCGGGCGGCGCGAACGGCCGGCCCTCGTCGTGGTCGCGGGCGGCCTGCAGCGCGCAGGCGGTGATCAGGCCGGCCAGCGCCTCGGCCTCGGCGGCGGTGCTCTGGGCGTCGCAGATCCGGATCTCGACGGTGCCGAAGGCGATGTGCGGCCGCACCGACCACCAGACCTGCGTGTACTCGACCACCGAGTTGGTCTTCACCAGCAGCTCGAGGTACTCGCAGAACGCCCGCCACGACCCGAAGTGGTCGGGAACGCCGCAGCGGGGGAACGACTTGGTGAAGGTCTGGGTGCGGATCGAGTGCAGGCCGGTGTCGAGACCGTCGACGAACGGCGAGTTGGCGGAGATCGCCAGCAGCAGCGGCAGCACCGGCCGCAGCCGGTCGCAGACGGCGATCGCGCGGTCGGCGTCGCGGATCCCGACGTGCACGTGGAGCGAGAAGGTGGCGTTGCGCTTGGCCACCCAGCGCAGCCCGTCGACCACCCGCCGGTAGTGCTCGGTGTCGATGAACGCCTGCTGGCGGTAGTCGTCCCAGGGGTGGGTGCCGGTCGCGCCGAGCGCGATCCCCAGGCCCTCGGCGGCGCCGAACAGCCGCGCCCGCCGGTCGCGCTGGCGGTCGAGGGCGTCGCCGAAGGTCAGCCCGCGGCCGGAGCGGATCTCGACCTCGGTCCGGATCAGCTCGCCGGCCACCGACTCGGCCAGCACCGGATCGGCGTCGGCCAGCTGCTTCAGCTCCTCGAAGCGGGTGACCATGTCGAGCGTCCCCGGGTCGAGGAGCATGAACTCCTCCTCGATCCCGACGGTGCCGTCGGTCCCGGCGGCGTAGGCGGCTTCGGCGGCGATCAGGTCGATCGCGGCGTCGGCGCCCATCAGCGCCTCCCCGGCTGGTGGCGGGCGTCGGTCGCGGAATCGGGCATTCGGCTACGCGAGGTAGTAGTAGAGGGCGTGGAGCAGGTCGACGGCCGGGCTCGACGTGTGGACCGTGACCCCCGCCGGCGTCCGCAGCAGGCTGCCGCTGTAGTTGAAGATGATCTGGACGCCCGCCTCGACCAGCTCGTCGGCCAGGCTCTGGGCGGCCTTCGCGGGCGAGGCGATCACACCGACCACGACCTCGTGCTCGCGGACCACGTCGGCCAGGTGGCGGACGTCGCCGATCTCCAGCTCGCCGATCGGGGTGCCGATCTTGGCCGGGTCGTTGTCGAGCACCGCGACGATCTCGAAGCCGTGGTCGGCGAAGACGTCGCTGCCGGCGATCGCGCGGCCCAGGTGGCCGGCGCCGAGCAGCACGATCCCGACGTGCTGGCTGGTGTGGAGGATCCCGCGGATCTGGGTGACCAGCTCCTCGACGTCGTAGCCGACGCCGCGCTTGCCGAAACGCCCGAAGCCGGAGAGGTCGCGGCGGATCTGGGTGCTGTTGACGTGGGTGTGGGCCGACAGCTCCTGCGAGCTCATCGTCGCCCGGCCCATCTTGCGCGCCTGGGTCAGGACCTGCAGGTAGCGCGACAGCCGCTCGGCCTGGCCGACCCCGAGCCGGACCTCGGGTGCGGGGTCGGCGCGCGGTTCGTCGGGGTCCAGCGCGGCTGCGGGGGTGGCGTCGAGGGTGTTCATCGGCTGGGCGACGATTCTACGCGGCGCAACCGTCGGGACGGGCTCGGAGGGCACCGCCTCCAGCCGCCGCTCCGGGGCCCGCGCGGCCGGACGGGCCGCCGCCGTCGCCGCCGTGGCGCCGCCGCCGCTGCGCGCGCCGGCCGCGCCGGCCAGCCGCTGGCGGAGGTCGCGGACGGCCCCCAGCACCCGCTCGGCGTCGACCGCGAAGTCGCACAGCTCCTCGCCGGCGACCGCGATCACGGGGATCCGCTCCAGGTAGCGGGCGTGGAGCCGGTCGTCGCGCTCGATGTCGACCGTCCGGACCGTGAACGGCTCCTGCGCCCGCAGCGCGTCGAGATCCTCGAGCGCATCGGCGCAGAGATGACATCCCGGACGCAGGAAGACGACGACCTCGGGGGCGGACACCATCCGATCCTCGCAGACCGGCCGGGCCGCGTGTCCGCCGTCGCGACCCGGACCCGGCCGCCGGGGGACCCGGATCCCCCGCGGGGGTCCTTCGCACGCTCGCCGCGCCCGGCCTAGGGTGGCGGCATGTCCCACCGTCCCCTGTCCCGTCGCCGCGGCCCGCTGCTGGGCGCGCTGGTCCTGAGCGCCGCCCTCGCCACCGCCGCCACCGGCTGCGGATCGTCCGATCCCGATCCGACCACCTCGACCACCACCGCCTCGACCCCCAGCACCGCCACCACCGCGCCCTCGACCCCCACCACCGCCACCACCAGTCCCTCGACCACGGCCGACCCGGGCCCGGGCGGCGGCGCGCCCGCCGACGACGAGGCGGCGATCCGCAAGGCGCTCGGGCAGGGCCAGGCCAGCGCCACCCGCGCCCGCACCGCGCGGATCGCGATGAAGATGAAGATCGGCCCGATCGAGAGCACCTCGACCGGCACGATCGACCTGGTCGAGCAGCGGACCGCGATGGACCAGACCGTCTCGCAGGGCGGTCAGAAGACCACGCTCGAGGTCTACGGCGAGAAGCAGAAGGCCTACTTCCAGCGCCCGGGCAGCAGCGAGTGGATGGTGACCGACAACCCGATCGACACCAGCGACCCGATGGCCCAGGTCCGCCAGCTGCAGAAGGCCGAGATCGTCGACGTCGGCGACGTCGAGACCGTCGACGGCCAGCAGTGCCGCTGGTTCGAGGCCCGCGTGAAGGTCGCCGACGCGCTCGAGAACGTCCGCGACCCGACGGTCCGCCAGGCGATGGAGAGCGCCCCCAAGGACGCCGCGATCCCGCTCGAGGCGTGCGTCGACGGCCGCGGCCTGACCTACCGGATCGAGGAGGACTACGAGCCCTCGAAGGTCCTCGGACCGGTCGCCGCCGCGGCCCCCCGGACCGTGATCTCGATGCGGATGGACCAGTACGGCCAGGCCGCCTCGCCCGAGCGCCCCGACGGCATCGACGACGCCAAGCCGTTCTCGCTGACGGGTGGCGCCGGCGGCGCGGGCGCCGCCGGCTGAGGCGGAGGCTCGGAAGGGTCGGGGGGGGGGTCGCGCCTGGCGCGCCACACCTCCGGCCGCCGCCGGGGTGTGGCGCCTGGCGCTCGCCTGACGGGCGCGGTGCGCCACACCCGCGGTAGCGATGAGGTGTGGCGCGTCGTGCCGGGTGCCGCGCTCAGGCCGCGACCGGCGCCGACTGGCCGTTGCCGTAGGCCTCGAGCGCGCCGCGCAGGGCCGGGTCGACCGGCGCCCGGAAGCGGGCGACGGCGGCGATCATCGCGGCGTTGTCGGTGCAGAGCGCGCGGTCGGGGATCGCCACCGCGGCGCCGAGGGCGGTCAGCCGCTCGCGCAGCGGGCCGTTGGCCGCCACGCCGCCGCCGACCGCCAGCCGGTCGAGGCCGGTCGCCTCGAGCGCCCGCTCGACCCGCACCGCCAGCGTCTCGACGATCGCCCGCTGGTAGGAGGCCGCCAGGTCGGCCCGGTGGCGCGCGACCTCGTCCTCGCCGAGGTCGCGGAGGCGGTAGAGCAGCGCCGTCTTCAGGCCCGAGAACGAGCAGTCGAGCCCGCGGACCTTGGCGCCGGTCGGGAACGCGAAGGCCCGCGGGTCGCCGTCGGCCGCCAGCCGCTCCAGGTGCGGTCCGCCCGGGTACGGCAGGCCGAGCAGCCGCGCGCCCTTGTCGACCGCCTCGCCGGCGGCGTCGTCGAGCGTGCCGCCCAGGACCTCGATCGCGTCGGGGGCGTCGACCCGGGCCAGGAACGTATGGCCGCCCGACGCCACCAGCGCCACGAACGGCGGGGCGAACGAGAGCGGCTCCAGGGTGCAGGCCAGGACGTGCCCGTGCAGGTGGTCGACCGGGATCAGCGGCAGGTCGCGGGCGACGGCGATCGCCTTCGCCGTCTGCAGGCCGACCAGCAGCGCCCCGACCAGGCCCGGCCCCTGCGTCACCGCCACCCGCTCGATCGCGTCGAGCCCGACCCCGGCCGTCCGCAGCGCGTCGGCCACCACCAGGTCGCAGCGCTCGACGTGGACGCGGGCGGCCAGCTCCGGCACCACGCCCCCGTAGGCGTCGTGGACCCCCTGGCTGGAGATCACGTTGGCGAGGATCCGCCCGCCGTCGTCGACGACCGCCGCGCAGGTGTCGTCGCAGCTGGTCTCGATCGCCAGGATCACCGCGCCGGCCCTCGCGGCGGCGCCGGCTGGCCGATGTCGGCGTCGGGCGGCACCGGCCCGCGGGAGCCCGGAAACCCGCCCGGCCCGCCCGACCGCAGCGGCCGGCCGTCGCCGTCCACCCGCACGCCCTCGGCCCCGGGCACGTCGTCGACCCGGCCGTCGAGCGTGGCCGGCGTCCGCCACATGATCAGGGCGTCCTCGCCGTCGTCGCGGTAGTAGTTGCGGCGGGTCCCGACCGAGAGGAAGCCGAGCCGGTCGTAGAGCGCCCGCGCGGCGGTGTTCGACGGCCGCACCTCGAGCGTCAGCCGCGCCTCCGACCCGCCGGCGGCCGCGATCACGTGGTCGAGCAGCGCGCGGGCGATCCCCTCGCGGCGGCGGTTCGGCTCGACGCAGACGTTCATCACGTGAAAGGCGTCGTCGTAGCGGCTGACGATCGCGTAGCCGACCAGCGGCCGGCCGGCCGTCGGCGCGACCCCGGTCGCGAACGAGCGGGCGACGATGCAGAGCCCGCCCGGCTTCGCCACCTCGAGCACGAACATCGCCAGCGACCACGGCGCCCGGTAGCTGCGGCGCTCGATCGCCAGCACCTGCGGCAGGTCGGCGAAGGTCAGCCGCTGGATCGCCGTCCCACGGGCCGTCCCTGCCCGCGCGCCAGCGGCCCCGTCGGGCGGGCGGCGGTCCGGGGAGGGGCTGGGTACGGGTGGCGTCACCGTCGGCTGGTCGGGATCGCGTCGGCCCCGCGAACGTACACCGGTCGCACGTCGGCCGGGGCGGTGACCGCGATCGCGGCCCCGGCCCGGGCCAGCGCCAGCCCGTCGACGGCGTGCCGCCGCGGGTCGTCGGGGACGGCGATCCCGGCCGCCTCCAACGCCGCCCGGTGGACCGGCGCGCCGTCGCCGACCGCCACCGCCGGCCGCTCCGGCAGCGCGGCCAGCGCCGCGGCCAGATCGGCGACCGGGACCACGAACGGCGCCCCGTCGCCGAGGGTCAGGAACAGCTCGCGGCGGCGGGCGTCCTGGACCGCGAGCACCGGCCCCTCCCCCGCCAGGTCGGCCGCGGCGGCGACCAGCGCGACCGGCGTCGGCAGCCCGACCAGCGGCGTGCCGGTGGCCAGCGCCAGCGAGCGGGCGGTCGCGACCCCGACCCGGATCCCGGTGAAGGTGCCCGGCCCGAGCCCGACCACGATCCGCCCCAGCCGGTCGAGCCCGCCGCCGGTCTCCGCCAGCACCTCGTCGGCCAGCGCCAGCAGCCGCGCCGTGTGGGCCGGCCGCTGGCCCGCGGGCGGCGGCTCGTGGCGGGCCGCGGTCGCGCCGTCGGGCCCGGGCGCGATCGCGGCGGCGACCGTCGCCGGGGTCGCCGTGTCGAGCGCCAGCGTCCAGCCCGCGCTCACCGCCACCGCAGCTCGACCTCCCGTGCGTCGTCGCCGGCGTGGCGCAGCTCCAGCTCCAGCACCACCCGCTCGGCGAGCAGCGCCGCGGCCGGGTCCGGCCACTCGACGAAGGCGATCACGTCGCCGGCCAGCTCCTCCTCGACCAGCTCCTCGTCCTCGTCGCCGAGCCCGGCCAGGCGGTAGAGGTCGAGGTGCGCCACCCGCACCCGGCCGCCGTCGTAGCGATTGGCGAGCGCGAAGGTCGGCGAGGTCACCCGACCGCCGGCCCCGAGCGCCGCCGCGGCTCCCCGCACCAGCGTGGTCTTGCCGCTGCCCAGCTCGCCCCGCAGCAGCACCACGTCGCCCGGGCTCAGGCGGGCGGCGATCGCCGCGCCCAGCGCCTCGGTCTGCTCCGCGGAGGTGGTCCGGCGGACGCCGCCGGCCGCGACGTCACCAGCGGACATCGGCGGTCCGCAGCCGCAGCCCGGCCCCCGCGAGCGCCATCGCCAGCCCGACCAGGGCCAGGCCGCGCAGGTCGCTGCCGGTGTCCGGCAGGTGGGCCGCGGCGGCGGCCCGCGGCGAGCGGGCGCCGGGCTCGCGGTCGGGGCGTGCCGGCGGCTCCCGGCGGGCGGGTGCGGGACGGAGGTCTGGCGGCTGGTCGAGCAGCCGGCCGAACGGCTCGCTCTGGGCCGCGGCGACCGACGGGTTCGACGCGACGACCGCCAGCGTCACGACGCCGGCGGCGAGCACCGCCGACAGGGCACGACGCTCGGGACGCATTCGCCGGGAATCCTACGCGGCGGCGCGGCGGGTGGCCGCCAACGCCCCAGCGGCGGGCGTCCACTAGCCTGTCCGCCGTGTCGTCCGACGCTCCGCCGTCCGTGCGGCGCTCGTCGATGACCCTCTCCGCCTCGTTCTCGCGCCTCAAGGAGCTGCGCACGACCGACACCGGCCGCGCCGCCGAGCTGGCGGCCGCGTCGATGTTGAACAACGCGATCCAGCTGGTCTTCGTGGTCGTCCTGACCCGGCTGCTGGGCAAGGACGGCTACGCCTCGCTGGCGGCGCTGGTGGCGGCGTTCCTGATCCTCCAGGTCTCCGGCCAGTCGATGCAGGCGGCCGCGGCGCGGGCGATGGTGCGGTGGACCCGCAGCGGCCACCACGCCCCCTACCGCGAGGTCGCCGCCTGGACCCGCCAGGTGCTGCTGCTGTCGGGCGTGGTGCTGGTGCTGGGCGTGGTCCTGCGGGCACCGCTGGCGCAGCTGATCGGGGTCGACGAGCACCGCGGCGCGGCGGCGCTGCTGCCGGTCACCGGCACCCTCTGGCTGCTGGTCTGCCTGCAGCGGGGCGCGCTCCAGGGCCTGCGCGACTTCGACGCGGTCGCGACCAGCATCGTGCTGGAGGCGGTCTTCCGGCTCGGCGGGGCGCTGCTGTTCGTCGGGCTCGGGCCGCTGGTCTGGGCCGACACCGAGGTCACCGGCGCCTTCGCCGCCGCCCCCGCCGCCTTCGCGCTGCTGGCGATCGGGATGGACCGCCGGCTGCGCCACGCGCACCTCGGCGACGGCGAGGCCGAGGCCGCGGGCGACAAGCCGGTCCCGCTGCGTCAGCTGGCCCAGTGGGAGCTGACGGTGATCGTCTCGCTGCTGCTGCTGGCGATCATGCAGAACGTCGACACGATCCTCGCCAACCGCGAGTTCGAGAAGGCGGTCGCGGCCTCCTACGCCGCCGCCGCGGTCGCGGCCAAGGCGGTCGTCTGGGTCGCGGTCGGCGTCGCCCTGCACCTGCTGCCGGAGGCCACCCACCGCGCCGTCCGCGGGCAGGATCCGCACCCGGTGCTGCGGCGGGCGCTGGCCTTCCTGGCCCTGATCGGGCTGCCGGCGATCGCGATCTTCGCCGTGATCCCGGGCTGGCTGCTGACGACCGCGTTCGGGCCCGAGTTCGACACCGCCTCCGGTGCCCTGCCGCTGCTGGGGATCGCGATGCTGCTGCTCTCGATCACGCTGATGTCGGTCCAGTACCTGTCGGCGATCGGCCGCCACCGCCACCTGCTGCCGCTGTTCGTGCTGGCCGCGGTCGAGATCGGCCTGCTGCTGCGCAAGGACTGGAGCGCGACCGAGTTCGCCGGGATCGTGCTCGCCGCCCAGGCGGTCGCGGCCGCCACCACGCTGACGATGGCCTGGTTCACCAAGCCGGCGCCCGGCGTCGACGAGCGGACGGCGGCGGAGGCCGTCGCGTGAGCCGCCGCGGTCGCCGCGCGCTGGCCGCGGGCGCGCTGTTGCTGGCCACCGTCGTAGCCCCGGCCCACGCCGCCGCGGCGACGCCCGCGCTGCCGCCGCTGGCCGCCGAGGCGCGGCAGCTGGCGATCGACGACGCCGGCTGGTGGGCCGCCCACCAGCAGTCGGGCGGGACCTTCCCCGAGCGGCTGCGCAACGACCGCCCGACCAACGGCTACGGGCGGGTGATGCTCGGCTACGGGCTGCTGCGGGCCGGCACCGCGGTCGGCCGCGAGACGCCCTCGGGCGGCGCGCTCTGGGCCGCCGGCGACCGCGCGCTCTCGCCCCAGCGCCAGCTCTCCAGCCAGGGCTTCCGCGGGCTCGCCGCCGCCTTCCTCCACCGCGACGTGCCCGACGCGCCGCCGGCCGCCCGCCGCTGGGCCGCGACCTACCTGCAGCGGTTCCGCGACACCGAGGTCGGGCCGCGGGCCGTCGCCTGCAAGCGCGACCCCCGCTGCTACAGCAACCTGAAGCTGCTGGAGGCGCTCGACGTCCTGCTGCTGACCCGCTCGGGCCTGACCTCGAACGTGCCCGGCAGCCGGCTGGCGTCGGCGGCCGCGTCGCGGCGGTGGGCGGCCGAGGTGATCGAGCGGCGGGTGCCGGCGATCGCCGACGGCCGGCTGCGGGCCCGGACGGGCGGCGCGACGGTCCGCGGCAGCGTCCTCTCCGACCCGCCCAACGACCCGCTCGCCTACCACGCGCTGTCGACCTGGATGCTGGCCCAGTCGGTCGCCGAGCTGGGGGCCTCGGCCTCGTCGTCGGCCCGGCGGGCGCTGCGCGAGACGCTCGACGCGCTCAGTGTCCTGATCGCCCCCGACGGCGAGATCGCCTGGTACGGCCGCGGCCAGGCCCAGGTCTGGACGCTGGCGATGGCCGCCGCGGCCGGGGCCGAGGGCGCGCGGGCGTTCCGCGGTCAGCCGGCGCTGGCCGGCCGCTATCTGGCGGTGACCCGGGTCGCGCTGCAGCGGCTGCGCGAGCGCCACCGCGAGTCGACCGGCCTGCTGGCGCTGGTCGACACCTGGCCCGGCGGCGGCAGCCGCCGCAACGTGCGCGGGATCGATCCCTACGCCGGCAGCGTCGTCTACGGCGGCCTCGCCCAGCTGGCGCTGTGGAAGGCGTCGGACGCGATCGAGGCGATCCCCGGCCTGGCCGCCGGTCCGCTGCCCGCCGACGACGAGCTGCGGGTCAGCGATCCGCGGGCGTCGCGGCTGGCCGTCGTCCGCCGCGGGCGGGTCTGGTTCGGCGTCCACGCGGTCGTCCAGCACCCCCGCGACCTGCGCTACGACTTCGGGCTGCTGCGGCTGAAGCTGCGCGGCGACGACGGCGGCTGGCGCGACCTGCTGGCGCCGCGGCCGCTGACCGAGACCGGCAACGCGACCACCCGCACCGCCGGTCCGACGCTGACCGTCGGCGGCCGCACCGGCTACCCCGAGGGCCGCACGATCGGCGTCGCCTCGGACGGCACCGTCAGCGTTCGCGGCGGCTTCCGGACCGCCGACGGCGCCTGGCTGCGGCAGGGCGTGCGGTTCGCCTACCGGCCGCTCGCCACGGGGCTGCGGCTGACCGTCTCCGGCCTCGCGGGCGGGACGCTGCGGGTCCGCACCTTCGGCACCCGCTCCGGCCTCCGCCGCCGCGACGACCGCACGCTGGTCGCCGACGGGACGACGATCCGCTTCGACCGCGCCGCCCGCTTCTCGCGCGTCCAGGGCGGCTTCCACAGCGGCCCGCTGCCCGACCTGGCCGTGGTCGACGCGCAGCTGCCGGTCCGCGGCTCCTCCGCCACCGTCACCTACGACGGCGGCTAGCGCGCGGGCACGACCAGCGGCAGGGTGCTGGTCCGCCGGCCCTGACGCACGCGGTAGACGACCGCGGCCGCACCGTCGCGGGGCGCGGCCAGCGTCACCCGGAAGCGGCCGCGGCGGTCGCTGCGGACGCTGGTGACGGTCGGCCGGCCGCCGCCGCAGACCGCGACCCCCTCGATCGCCAGCCGCGTGGCGCGGTGGACGCCGGCGATCCGCCCGCGGATCGTGACCGCCCCGTCGGCGCGGGTGCGGCGGGCCTCGATCGTGGCCGCGCGGGTGGCCTTGTGGGCCAGCGAGCGGGCCCCGCCGGCGACGGTCAGCCGGTAGCGGGCGCGCGCCCGGGCCCGCGCCGCCGTCGGGGCCGGCACCGTCACGACGATCGCGCCGTCGCGGGCGACCCGGGTGCGGCCGACCGAGCGGCCGTCGCGCTCGACGGCGACGGCGGCGCCGGCCAGCGCGCGGGCGGCCAGGCCGGTCAGCCGCACCCGCGGCCGGCGGCCGGGTCGGGCCTCGATCGCGGCCAGCACCACGTAGCGGTCGGCGCAGGGCACCGGCGGCGGCATCCCTGGGTCGGTCGGCGTGGTCGGGACGGTCGGCGCGTCCGCGGTCCCGGTCGCGCGAAGGGCGACCGGCGGCGAGCCCTCGGCGTTGTCGGCGAAGGTCAGCTGGGCCCGCCGCTCGCCCGCCGCGGTGGGCGCGAAGCGGACCCGCACCGTGCAGCGCCCGGCGACCGCCACCGAGGTCCCGCGGCAGCCGTCGGCGACGATCGCGAACGCCCCGGCGTCGGCCCCGGTCAGCGCCAGGCCGGTCACCCGCAGCGGACCGGGACCGGCGTTGGTCACCGTCAGCTCGTGCTCGCCGCTCGCCCCGACCGCGACCGCGCCGAGGTCGGCGTCCGCCGCCTGGCGGACGGTCGGCGGGGTGAACAGCTCGGCGCTGGCGCGTCGCGCCGCGCTCGTCGTCGAGCCGCCGCCGGCGATCAGCACCCGCCCGTCGGGGAGCGCGGTCAGGGTCGGGAAGAAGCGCGGCTCGCCCAGCAGGAAGCTCGCGATCGGTCCGCCGGCGGCCGCGTCGTAGAGCTCGCTCGCGCCGCGCTCGCCGACGACCAGGATCGCCCGCCCCGCCGCCAGCGGCTCCGCCTGGACCAGGTTGCCGCCCGCCGGCAGCTGGCCCTGCGGCGTCCAGCTGCCGGTCGCCGGGTCGTAGCGCTCGATCCCGGTCCCGTGCGTCAGCCCCTCGATGCCGCCGGCGACGACCACCCGGCCGTCGCTGAGCAGCGCGCTGCCGGCCTGGGCGCGGGCCGCGGCCATCGATCCGCTGGGCGACCAGGTGCCCGTGGCCGGGTCGTAGCGCTCACTGCTGGCCGCCACGGAGAACGGCGAGGGGTCGGAGCCCCCGGCCACCAGCACCTGGCCGCTCGCCAACAGCGCCGCCGCGGCGTTCTCCCGCGGCACGGCCAGGCTGGCGGTGGTCGTCCAGGTGCCGGTCGCCGGGTCGTAGATCTCGGCGCTGCGCTGGCCGACGCGGCCGGCGCTGCCGCCGGCCACCAGCACCCGTCCGTCGGCCAGCCGGACCGCGCTGTGGCCCTCGCGCGGCTGGTTGAGGCTGCCGGTCGCGGTCCAGGTGTTGGCCCGCGGGTCGTAGAGCTCGCTCGTCGCGATCGTGCCAGCGGGCGTGCGGCCGCCCGTCACCAGCACCCGCCCGTCGAGCAGCAGCGTGGCGGTCGCGTAGTGGCGCGGCACCAGCGGCGGGGCGGCCGACTGCCAGCGCTCGCTGGCCGGGTCGTACAGCTCGGCACCGGCGACCTCGCGCTGGCCGTCGAAGCCGCTGACGACCAGCACCCGTCCGTCCCGCAGCAGCGCGGCCTGAGCCCCGCCGCGAGCGTCGGCCATGCTGCCGGTGGCCGCCCAGCCGGAGGCGGCCGACGCGACCGCGGCCGGCGCCAGCAGCGCACCGCAGGCGGCCGACGCGACGAGGGTTCCGCGCCGCCACCGTCCGTGCATGCGCGGGGACGCTAGCCGGGCGGGAGCGGCGAACCGACCGTCGCTGGACGGGTGTCCGGGTGGACGTCGTCCACCGCCGCACGCCGCCCCCGCAGGCCGCGGAGCCCGCCGAAGGCCAGCGTCACCAGCGCCACCGGGACCGTCGCCGGCAGCGTGTCGAAGACCCAGAACAGCAGGTCGAAGAGGAAGCCGACCACCAGCAGCGCCGCCGCCGCGGCCACCCGCAGCCGCCGCGACGCGCCCTCGGCGGCCAGCACCGCCCCGAGCACCGCCGCCACGAAGACGTCGCCGTAGCCGAGCGAGGCGCCCTCGACGGTCAGGAACTGGAACCGCGGCAGGCCGGCGGCGGGAACGGCCGCGTTGAGGGTCGCGTTCGGCTTCTCGAGCCCGCCGGAGAAGACCAGCACCGCGTCGATCGCCGCCATCGCCACCAGCCCGACCCGGATCCAGGTCAGGCCGCCGCCGGCCGGGCCGCCGACCCCGCCGACGACCCCGGCCAGCAGCCGCCCGAGCGCCACGCAGCTGAGCGCGGTCAGGGCCGCCGCCGCCAGCTGCCCGGCCAACCGGCCCTCGTCGGCGATCGCCAGCGCCAGCAGCGGCAGCGCGGCCAGGCCCAGCCACCAGCGGGCGCCGACCATCGCCCAGCCGAGCGCCGCCCCGGCCAGCGGCGGGATCGCCAGCAGCGCCGTCCAGGTCAGCACCGAGGCCGCCCCCGGCAGCACCGCCAGCAGCCCGACCACGACCGCGATCGAGAGCGGCAGCACCAGCGACCAGCAGCGCCCGGCCAGCGGCCGCGCGAACGCCGGCAGCCCCGCCGCCGGCAGCGCCACCAGCAGCGCCTGGACGACGGTGAAGAGCCCGCTCGGCCAGCTGAAGGGCAGCGGATCCACTCAGAACAGCCCGAGCTGGACGTCGCTCGGCGGGTCGGGGGCCGGCGGCTCCTCGGCCGCCGGCGCCGGGTCGGGCTCGGGCGCCACGACCGGCTGCGGCCGCGGCAGCTCCAGCAGCGCCGGCAGCCGCGCGACGTCGCGCCGCAGCTGCTCGACGCTGGTCGGCTGGTAGAGCGCCGCCGCCGGGTGGAAGAGCGGCAGCAGGCGGACGGTGGTGGCGCCGATCGTGCGCACCTCGGGCCGCCCGTGGACCGCCCGCAGCGGCCGCGGGTCGCCCCGCAGCAGCCGGGTCGCCAGCGTCCCGAGCGTGCAGACGACCTTCGGCTGCACCAGCGCCAGCGTCTCCAGCAGGTAGTCGTGGCAGTGGTCCAGCTCCTCCGGCAGCGGGTCGCGGTTGTCGGGCGGCCGGCAGCGCAGCAGGTGGGTCAGGAAGACCGCGTCGCGGGCCAGCCCGACCTCGGCCAGCAGCTCGTTCAGCAGCCGCCTCGGCGCCCCCACCAGCGGCACGCCCTGGCGGTCCTCGTTCTGGCCCGGGGCCTCGCCGACCAGCAGCAGGTCGGCGTCCGGATCGCCGCTGCCGAAGACGACGGTGGTCCGTCCCGCGGCCAGCTGCGGGCAGCGCGTGCAGGCGCGGGCGCGGGCGGCGAGCTCGGCCAGGCCGGCCCGGCGCTCGCCCGCGGTGGCGGGATCGGCCATCGCCTCCGAGGCTAGACGATCCAACACCCGGGTCCCCCGACCGGGTGGAGCTTGAATTCCGATCCGGATTCAGGGTGTCTGATGGCGGGCGGAAAGCCGCTTGGAAACTGGCGATCCGTGCCCTCGGTCACGGTGTCCGACGGGCGTTCCCACGGGATCGCGCGCTGGGGGTTGCGTTCGGCTCCGGGAGTGCTACAACTCCCGTATGGCCGTCACCGCGCAAGCGGGACGGACCCGTTTCTCCCCTTTCCTTTCCTGAGTACGCGACCGGCATCCCCTGGTGGGGAGCTGGACCGGAGTTCCTTCGATGGACAGCCGTCCGAGCGCGCCCCTTGGCGCGCACATCGCCCGATCCGCCGTGGTCGGTCAGGGCCGCCTGGGCCATGCCCTGGTGCGCGCCCTCACCGCCGCCGGCGTCCCGGTCAGCGGGCCGCACGGTCGCGGCTACGACGGCCGCGGCGACGACCTGGTCCTGCTCTGCGTGCCGGACGCGGCGATCGCCGAGGCGGCCGCCGCGATCCTCCCCGGTCCCCTGGTCGGGCACTGCTCGGGCGCGACCACCCTGGCCCCGCTCGCCCCCCACGAGGCGCTCTCGCTGCACCCGCTGATGACCGTCCCGGGGCCGGAGGCCGAGCTGCGCGGCGCGCCCTGCGCGATCGCCGGCGGCAGCCCGCGGGCGCTGGCCGTGGCCCGGGCGCTGGCCGAGGCGCTCGCGATGCCGGCCGTCGCCGTCGCCGACGAGGACCGCGCCGCGTACCACGCGGCCGCCTCGATCGCCGCCAACTACCTGCAGGCGGTCGAGGACCTGGCCACCCGCCTGGCCGCCTCGGCCGGCGTCGACCGGCAGCTGCTGGGGCCGCTGGTGCGGGCCGCCGTCGACGGCTGGCAGGCCGAGGGCGCCGGCCCGGCCCTGACCGGCCCGGTCGCGCGCGGCGACGAGCGGACGGTCGCCCGCCAGCGGGCCGCCGTCGCCGAGCGGCTGCCGGCCGCCGACCTCGCCCTCTTCGACGCGCTCACCGACGCCACCGCGCGGCTGGCGGGCCGCGCCGCGCCGGCCCTCTCCGGGAGCCGCGCGTGAGGACCGTCCGGACCGTCGCCGCGCTCCGCGACCACGTCCGCGCCGCCCGCGCCGCCGGCCGCACCGTCGGCCTGGTGCCGACGATGGGCGCGCTCCACGACGGCCACCTGTCGCTGATCGCGCGCGCCGCCGCCGACCACGACGAGGTCGTCGTCTCGCTGTTCGTCAACCCGACCCAGTTCAACGACGCCGGCGACCTCGACGCCTACCCGCGGACCGAGCGGGAGGACGCGCGGCTCGCCGCCGCGGCCGGTGGGACGCTGCTGTTCGCCCCGCCGGTGGCCGAGGTCTACCCCGACGGCTTCAGCGCCGAGGTCCGGATCGGCGGGCCGCTGACCGAGCGGCTGGAGGGCGCCCACCGCGGCGCCGCGCACTTCCACGGCGTCACCACCGTCGTCACCAAGCTGCTGAACATGGTCCAGCCGGACGTCGCCTTCTTCGGCGCCAAGGACGCCCAGCAGGTGCTGGTCGTCCAGCGGCTGGTCCGCGACCTCGACATCCCGGTCCGGATCGCCGTCGGCGCCACCGTCCGCGAGCCGGACGGCCTGGCCCGCTCCAGCCGCAACCTGCGGCTCTCGGCCGACGACCGCCGGCGCGCCGCCGCCCTCCCGCGGGCGCTCGACGCCGCCCTCGTCGGCCTCGCCGACGGCGAGCGCGACGGCGACCGGCTGCGGGCCGCCGTCGGTGAGCGGCTGGCCGACGCCGGCCTCGTGCCGGAGTACGTGGCGCTGGTCGACCCGGCCACGCTCGACGAGCGGATCGCCGTCGACGCCCCTTCCCTGCTCGCGATCGCCGTCCCGGTCGGACCGGTGCGGCTGATCGACAACGTCCTCCTCGACCCCGACCGCCCCGCCCCGCCGCTGACCGGCGACGGCGAGCGGGCGCTTCTCCCCACCCACGCACCGAAGGGCTGAATCCCCGATGCAGCGCACGATGCTCAAGTCGAAGATCCACCGCGCGACGGTCACCGACTGCGACCTCCACTACGTCGGCTCGATCACGATCGACCCCGATCTGCTCGAAGCGGCCGACATCCTGCCCCACGAGCAGGTCGCCGTCGTCGACGTCGACAACGGCCAGCGGTTCGAGACCTACACGATCGAGGGCGAGCGCGGCTCGGGCGAGGTCAAGGTCAACGGCGCCGCCGCCCGCCTCGTCCACCGCGGCGACACGATCATCGTCATCAGCTACGCCCAGTACGACCGCGCCGAGCTCGCCGAGTACGAGCCGGTCGTCGTCCACGTCGAGCACGGCAGCAACCGGATCATCGACGTCGACGCCGCCGTCGCCACCCTGCTCACCGAGACCTCGCGGCCGACCCCGGCCGCCTGAGGCATCCCCGTCTCCCTCTCCCCGGAGCAACCAGCATGTCCGCCAGCCCGCGTTCCCTCGAGATCAACGCGCCCGACCGGGCGCCGGTGACCGTCACGTCGCTGCTCGAGAAGAAGCACCACGGCGAGAAGATCGTCATGGTCACCGCCTACGACTACCCCTCCGCGACCGTCGTCGAGGCGGCCGGGGTCGACATGGTGCTGGTCGGCGACAGCGCCGCCACCACCGTCCTCGGCCTCGACTCGACCGTCCCCGCCACGGTCGACGAGATGCTGATGCTGAGCCGCGCCGTCCGCCGCGGCCTGCGCGCCTCGTTCATGGTCTCCGACCTGCCGTTCGGGTCCTACGAGGCCTCCGACCACGAGGCGATCAAGACCGCCCAGCGGTTCGTCAAGGACGCCGGCGCCCAGGCCGTCAAGCTCGAGGGCGGCGGCGTGATGGTCGACCGCGCGCGGGCGATCGTCAACGCCGGGATCCCGGTCGTCGGTCACCTCGGCCTGACGCCGCAGACCGCCAACGCGCTCGGCGGCCTCCGCGCCCAGGGCAAGAGCGCGGCCCAGGCGACGAAGATGGTCGCCGACGCGCTGGCGCTCCAGGACGCCGGCTGTTGCGCGCTGGTGCTGGAGGCGATCCCGGCCGCGGTCGCCGAGGAGCTGATGCCGCTGCTGGAGATCCCGGTGATCGGGATCGGCGCCGGCGCCTCGACCGACGGCCAGGTGCTGGTCTGGCACGACCTGCTCGGGCTGCTGGAGGGGCGGACGGCGAAGTTCGTCAAGCAGTACGCCCACCTGCACCAGGCGATGGTCGCCGCGATCCACCAGTTCGCCGGCGAGGTCCGCGACGGCGAGTTCCCCGCTCGCGAGCACACCTACGCGGTCGCGCCGGACGAGTTCCAGCGCTTCCAGTCGTCGCTGGCCCAGCTGCACGGGCACGGCGACCACGACATCGCCGAGCCGACGGCCTAGGGCCGCGGGAACGGGCCGGCCGCGCGCCGCGGCGTCCGGTCGGCCCGGCCCGGTTCAGGCGGCCGCGGCGGCCGCCGGCTCCAGCTCCTCGCCGGGCTCGAGCACCCGCAGCGCGACTCCGGCCTGCTCGGCCGCCCGCCGCAGCCGTCCGACCGGATCGTCGACCTGGACGTAGGTCGGCGGCGACTGGATCGCGTCGTAGTGGATCGGCACCAGCGTCCCCGCCCCCAGGATCCGGGCCGCGGAGACGGCGTCCTCGGGGGTCATCACCGCCGGCCGCTCGCTCGGCGGCTGGCGGTGCGGCAGCGAGATGGTGGCCCCGTTGATCGGCAGCAGCGCGACGTCGGGGGCGCCGAGCCGCTGCGCCAGCGGCCACCACCAGCCGTGGAAGAGGGTGTCGCCGAAGTGGACCAGCGACGCGCCGCCGGCGGCCACGTGCCAGCCGCTCTGGGGATCGCCGAAGCCGTCGACCGCCGGCACCGCGGTGATCGCGAACGGCCCGACCTGGCGGGTCTGCCACGGCTCCAGCACCTCGACCCGGTCGAGCTCGGCCAGCCCCTGCTCGGCGAGCGCCAGCCCGGCGGCCTCGAGCCCGCCGCCGGTCGACGCCGGTGGCCGCAGGACGATCCCGTCGGGCGCGAGCGCCTCGGCGATCGCGGGCGGGTCGGCGTGGTCGCTGTGGAGGTGGGTGACGAGCGCCGCGGCGACCGCGCCCTCGGCGGACGGCGCCGGCAGCGGCCCGGCGACGTCGCCGACGAACGCCCGCATCGTCTCGCCGTTGCGCAGCAGGTCGATCACGACCGTCGTGCCCTGCTGCTCGATCTCGACCCCGGCCCAGCCCAGGCGGCGGATGCGCATCGCGTGCTCCTCGTGTCGGTGGTGGCGGTGCGGCCGCGACTTTAGCGTACGATCGTACGTATGCAATACCCGAACGGTCGTTCGCTAAGGTCGGAGCGGTGAGCCCCCGCCGGTCGGTCGCCGAGACCCGCGACACCCACCGCGAGATCGTCCGCCACGCGGCCGCGGTCGCCTCGGTCGCGGGGCTGGAGAAGCTGAGCCTCGGCGGGTTGGCCCGCGACCTGGGGATGAGCAAGGCCGGGGTCGCCGGCCACTTCGCGAACAAGGAGCAGCTGCAGCTGGAGGCGGTCGAGGCCGCGGTCGCCGTCTTCACCGAGCAGGTGGCCGGCGTCGTCCGCGACCGGCCGCCGGGACGGGCGGCGCTGCTCGACGCGCTCGAGGCGTGGTTCGCCTACCTGGAGCGCTGCCCGCTGCCCGGCGGCTGCTTCCTGACCGCCGCCGCCTGCGAGTACGACGGCCGCCCCGGCCCGGTGCGGGAGGCGGTCGCCGACGCGATCGGCCGCTGGGGGCGGCTGCTGCGGCGCAACGTCGTCCAGGCCCAGGCCGACGGCGAGCTGCCCGCCGGGCTCGACCCCGACCAGGCGGTCTTCGTCCTCCAGGCGCTCGGGCCGGGGCTGAACCAGGCGGTCCAGCTGCACGGCGACCCGCGCGCCGGCGGCTACGCGCGGGCGGCGGCCCGGGCGGCGCTCGGCCTGCCGCCCGCCTGAGCGGCCGCCGCCGGCTCAGCACCGGGTTGCGGCGTACGCAAGTTCCGTTGCGAGGGCGTGCGGAACTTGCGATCGGCGTGCGCGATGCGCGACAACGGGTGCTGCCCCCGTCACCCCCCCACCCGAGGAGGCTCGCGTCCGCATGCACGCGATCCGTCGTCGGGCGGCGGTCGTCTGCGGCGTGCTCGCCTTCGCGAGCGCGGCCGTTCCCGCTGCCCACGCCACCCCCGTCCATCAGGTCGCCGCCGGCGAGTCGCTGTGGTCGATCGCCGCCGCCAACGGCATGTCACCGGCCCAGCTGGCCGCCGCCAACGGCCTCTCCGCCGGCGCGTCCGTGCAGACCGGCCAGGTGCTGTCGATCCCGCCGCGCGGCGCCGCACCGGCCGGCGCGCCCGCCGCCGCTCCCACGACCGCCACCGCGACCACGACGACCACCGCCACGGCCAGCGCCCCCGCGGCCGGCTCCGGCGCCCCCGCCGGCGGCTACGTGGTCCAGGCCGGCGACACGCTGAGCGCGATCGCGGCCCGCCAGGGCGTCAGCGTCACCCGCCTGGCCGCGGCCAACGGCCTCAACGCCGCCGCGCTGCTGCCGGCCGGCGCCCGCCTCTACCTGCCCGCCGGCGGATCGAGCGGCCCCGCCGCGGCGACCACGACCGCGACCACCGCCGCCGCGACCACGCCGACCGCCGGCACCACCACCGCCGCGCAGCCGGCGACCACGACGTCGAAGCTGGTCGCCACCCCCGGCCGCGTCGACGCCGCCCAGATCGGCGCGATCGCCAGCGAGAACGGCGTCCCGCCGGCGCTGGCACGGGCGATCGCCTGGCAGGAGAGCGGCTTCAACAACGCCGCGATCTCCAGCGTCGGCGCCCGCGGCGTGATGCAGGTGATGCCCGGCACCTGGCAGTGGATCGGCAGCAACCTGGCCAGCCGCCCGCTCGACCCGACCTCGGCGACCGACAACGTCCGCGCCGGCACGCTCTACCTGAAGCACCTGCTGCGCCAGACCGGCGGCGACCAGAACCTGGCCGCGGCCGGCTACTACCAGGGCCTGGCCTCGGTCCGCGGACGCGGCATGTACGACGACACGAAGCAGTACGTCAACAGCGTCGCCGCGCTCCGCTCGCGGTTCGGCGGCTAGCGTCCGACCCCGACCCCGACCCCGACCCGCTTCCGCGCGACCGCCCGCTCAGCGCTCGCGCCGGAAGCGGGCGGTCAGCCGCTGCGGCACGCCCAGCAGCACCAGCGCCACCACCAGCCCGACGCCGGCCACGACCAGCGACTCCGAGAAGAGCACCGCGACGACCAGCAGCAGTCCGGCCGCCGCGATGAGGCCGGTCGCGAGCGGGCTCACGCGGCGTCCGCCGGAGCGTCGGCGTCGCGGCGGGCCGGGTACTCGATCGTCTTCAGCACCCGCGCCGGCGCGCCGGCGGCGATCGAGAACGGCGGGATGTCGCCGGTCACCACCGAGTTCGAGCCGATCACGCTGCGGCGGCCGATCGTCACCCCGCTGGTGACCACGACGTTCGCCCCCAGCCAGACGTTGTCGCCGATGATCGTCGGGCCCTTGCTGGTGAAGCCCTGCCACGGGACCGGCGTCTCAGGGTCGTCGAAGCGGTGGTTGCCGTCGGTGATCAGGCAGCCGTTGGCCGCCATGCAGTGCTCGCCGATCTCGACCAGCTGCTCGGCCGCCACCATCACGCCGAGGTTGAGGAAGCTGCCGCCGCCGATCCGGATCCGCCCCTTCGGCCCCGCGGTCAGCCAGACGCCGGGCTCGAGGAAGGCCTGCGGGCCGATCTCCAGCCGCCCGTCGCGGAGCATCGCCAGCGCGTCGCCGTGGACGACCCCGCGGGCGAACGCCTGTCGCCGGGCCAGCTCGACCTGCAGCCGCGCGCGGTTCCACGGCCGCGTGCTCCGTCGGTACCAGCGCCACTTGGCGATCCACTGCTGGATCAGGGCGCGGTCGAGCGGCGGCGCAGGGGGCACGGCGCCAGCCTACCCGCTGCCCCACCCGGCCTCGCGTGGCGGCTGCCCCCCGGCGCGCGGGGGCGATCCGCCACGCGAGCGAGGCCGGGCTAGAGGATCTTCTTGATTCCGGCGAGCGCGAAGCCGTTGCCCGGTCGCAGCAGCGGGGCCAGCAGGCCGAGCGGCAGCCGCTGGCCGCGGCGTGGCGCGACCGCCATCGTCCAGGTCAGCTTGGTGCCCTTGCCGGTCGGCTCGAGCAGGAAGTCCTCGACCAGCGCGTCGAGCACCGGCCGGCTCTGGCTGGTGACCCGGAAGGTCGCCCGCTGCTCGACGTCCCAGCGGTAGAACTGCTCGTCGACCGTGACCGCCTTGCCCAGCCGCAGGCGGCGGACCGACCCCGGACCGTGGGGCCGCGGCGACAGCCACTCCAGGCGGTCGATCACCGGCAGCCACGACCACATCCGGTCGCTGCCGAGCGCCTCCCAGACCTGGGCCGGGGTGGCGGCGAGGTCGACGCTGGCGGCGACCACCAGGGGGGCGTCGCGGAGGAACTGATCGTCGACGTGACGGAGCGGATGGGCCGGCATGGGCGGCGAGTCTACGGCACCGTAGGAAAATTCGTGACGCCGGCGTCACCGACGCTCCGGCACCGCCAGCTCGACCACCGTCGGGGCGTGGACGGGGGCGTAGCTCAGGTCGACGAGGGTCGCGTTGACCAGCTCGCTGGGGCCATGCCACCAGCGGCCGGCGCCCTCGTGGATGTGGCCGAAGGCGCAGAGCCGCGGCCGGGTCCGCTCGATGGTCGTCAGCAGCGCGGTCGAGCCGGCGTCGACGCCGCTGGCGGTCCGGTCGCCGTAGCCGCGCGGCGGGCCGTGGACCAGCAGCACGTCGACGTCGTCGGGCACCAGCGCGTAGCGCTCGGCCAGGAACGCCTCCCCCGCCTCGGCCCCGCGCGGCGCGTTGAACGCCCAGCCGCCGAACCACGGCTGCCAGGGGCTGCCGTGGATCCGCAGCCCGAGCACGTCGGCGGTCTCGTCCTCCAGGTAGGTCCACGGCAGCCCGGCGAGGTCGGCGGCCAGCGGTGACTGGAGGACGAAGTCGTGGTTGCCGGCGATCGCCACCACCCGCTCGGCCGGCAGCTGCTCCAGCCAAGCGCGGAAGGGGCCTAGCAGCCAGTCGCGCTGGTGCTCGATCTCGTGGCTGTCGGTCGGGCAGAGGTCGCCGCCGAGCAGCAGCAGGTCGCAGGGCTCGATCTCCGGCAGGTGCCCGTGCTGGTCGCTGACCACCGTCACCCGGACGACGGCCCGCTCGACCGCGCTCACAGCCAGCCCGCCCGGCGCAGGCGGCGGAAGAGCAGCGCGCAGATCAGCACCGTGACCACGATCACCGCGGGGTAGCCGAGCGTCCATTTCAGCTCCGGCATGTGGGTGAAGTTCATGCCGTAGAGCCCGAAGACCATCGTCGGCACCGCGACGATCGCCACCCAGGCCGAGATCTTGCGGGTGTCGTCGTTCTGGCGGACCGAGAGCTGGGCCAGGTTCGCCTGCAGGATCCCGCTCAGCAGCTCGTCGAGCGCGGTCACCGCCTCGGCGTCGCGGGTCAGGTGGTCGAGCACGTCGCGCAGGTAGGGCCGCGCGTGGTCGGGCACCGGCAGCTGCTCGTCCTCGACCAGGCGGGTGATCGGCGTCACCAGCGGCGTGACCGCCTTCTTGAACGCGATCACCTCGCGCTTCAGCCGGTAGATCCGCTCGGTCGGGTTCTCGCGGAGACCGGAGAAGACCGTCTCCTCGACCTCGTCGACGTCGTTCGAGAGCCCGTCGATCACATCGGCGTAGTCGTCGACGACCTTGTCGATGATCGCGTGGAAGACGACCCCGGGACCGCCCGACATCCGCTCCGGGTTGGCCTCCAGCTCGCGCCGCAGCGGGCCGAGCGGGGTCGCGTCGCCGTGGCGGATCGTGACGATGAAGCGGCGGCCGGCGAAGACCATCAGCTCGCCGATCTCGACCCGCTCGCCGTCGTCGACGTAGCGGGCGGTCTTCAGGACCACGAAGACCATCTGGTCGTGGCGCTCCAGCTTCGGCCGCTGGTGGGCGTGGATCGCGTCCTCGATCGCCAGCGGGTGGAGGTCGAAGTACTCGCCGACCAGCTCGACCGCGCCGGGAACCGGGTCGTGGAGCCCGATCCAGACGAACCCGTCTTCGCAGGCCCGGGCCCGCTGCAGCGCCTGCTCCAGCTGGACCTTGCCGCCCTGGCGGTTGCCGCTCTCGTAGACCGCGCAGTCGGTCAGCGCCGCGTCGACCGCGGCCGCGCCGCGCGGCGTCGGCTCGGCGGGCGGCGGCGCGGCGGTCTGGCGATCGCCGAAGACGGACAGCACGGTTCGGGGCGTGGGCGGACGGCGCATCGGCTCGCGATCGGTCGGGCGGCGGGACCATCCGGCAGCCTACGCCCCCGCCCGGGCGGCGGCGGCTCAGCGGTCGAGACGGCCGGCGGCGTCGAGGATCGTCAGCGCCTCGACCGTCGCCCAGCCGCGCCACTCGGCCCGCGCGCCGGCGGAGACGGTCGGGAAGGGCACGTCCCAGCCGCCGTCCTCGCGCTGCTCGCCGGCGAGCGCGTCGAGCTGGGCCGCGACCGCGTCCGGCGGCAGCAGCGCCCGGCCGGGGCTGGTCGGCAGCGGGGCCATCTGGAGCGGTCCCAGCCGGTGCGGCTGGCCGGGCGCGAGCGCCGCCGGGTCGAGCGCGGTGTGCTCGTGGAGACCGGCCACCAGCCGCTCGCGGGCCGCCTCGGGACCGGGCGGGACGGCGGGGTCGAGCAGCCACAGTGCGGCCCGCACGTCGTACATCTCCAGCGGGACCGCGGGATCGGCCAGCCGCTGCCAGCAGAAGGCCGTCGCCCGCTCGCGCCAGGGGTGCTCGATGCCGTGGCGGTGGAGCAGGCTGGCCAGCGCCGCGGTCGGGTTGAGCGAGCCGTGGTCCGCGTCGCCGTGGTGCCAGTGCGGGGCGGCCGGGTGCTCGCGGGCGCTGGCGAGGGTGAAGGGCACGCCGCCCTCGTCGTCGCTGACGGTGGTCAGCCAGTCGCACAGCGGCCGCGCGTCGGCGGCGTCGATCGGGCCCAGCTCGTCGAGCAGCCGCAGCGCCAACTCGGCCGACTGCGGCTGGCTGGAGGGGGTGCGGAGATCCGGCTCGAGCACCCCGGCGTAGCCGCCGTCGTCGTTGCGGTAGGCGGCGAGCGCGCGGCGGACGGCCCCGGCGTCGCCGCCCCGGAAGCGGTGGGCGAAGCGCAGCCGGTCGATCAGCCGGGCGTCGGTCAGCAGGAAGCGCTCGGCGGCGGGCAGGTCGATCTCGGCGGCCATGCGACCGATCCTCGCGCGTCGGCCGCCGCCCGGCTTGCACGTTCCGGACGTCCTCGGCGGACGACCGCCGCGAGCGCGCGCCGCTGTATACCGCCCGGGTACCAAACAGCGCGCGCCGGGGTGGGGTCAGCCGGGGGTGCGCCAGCGGGCGGCGAGGGCGCTGGCGGTGTCGCCGGTCAGCGCCCGCGTCTCGCGGGCCAGGTGGGCCTGGTCGGCGTAGCCGGCCTCGGCCGCCAGCGCGGCCAGCGTCGCCGGGGCGGCCGGGTCGTCGGCGGCGACCGCCTCCAGGAACCGCTGCAGCCGTAGCACCCGGTCGAGCGTCTTCGGCCCGTAGCCGACGTGGTCGTGGAAGCGCCGCCGCAGTTGCCGCTCGCTGATCGCCAGCCGCGCGGCCAGCTCGCCGATCGCCGACCCGCCGTCGCCGATCGCGCTGACCGCCGCCGCCACCAGCGGGTCGCCGGCCGGATCGGCCGGGCCGGCGCCGGCCGCCAGCCGTCCCCGGACCGCGTCGACCAGCAGCGCCAGCCGGGCTTCGACGTCGGCCGCCTCGGCCGTCCGCTGCTGCAGCTCGCGCCCGGCGCGGCCCCAGAGGTCGGCCACCGGCACCCGCCGGTCGCGCAGCGCCAGCGCCGACTCGCCGAGCACGGTCGGGCCCGCTCCGGGCCGGAAGCGCAGGCCGACGGCGACCTCGGCCGACGGCGCGACCGGCGACGGACCGGTGTCGGGACCGGCGACCAGCAGCACGCCCCCGCTCCAGACCAGGTCGATGCAGCCGTCGGGCAGCACCACGACCCGGTCCTCCTCCCCGGCCGCCGCCGGCCCCGGATCGCGCCACCAGAGGCAGGCGACCCGGTCGGCCAGCGCGGCGGGCGGCGGAAGCTCCCGGTAGCGGCCCGCCAACGCCCGCGTCCTCCCCCGCGGCCGGCCCTAGGCCTTGGCGGTCGCGCGCCGCCGGGCCGGCGCCTTCCGCGCCCCGTTGCGCGACGGCGCCGCGGCCGGGCGCAGCAGCGGCCGCAGGAAGCGCCCGGTGTGCGAGGCCTCGACCTCGGCCACCTGCTCCGGCGTGCCCTCGGCGACCACATGGCCGCCGCCGACGCCGCCCTCGGGACCGAGGTCGATCAGGTGGTCGGCGCTCTTGATCACGTCGAGGTCGTGCTCGATCACGATCACCGAGTTGCCGGCGTCGACCAGCCGCTGCAGGACCTCCAGCAGCCGCTCGACGTCGGCGAAGTGGAGGCCGGTGGTCGGCTCGTCGAGGATGTAGAGCGTGCGGCCGGTCGCGACCCGCGCCAGCTCGTGGGCCAGCTTGACCCGCTGGGCCTCGCCGCCGGAGAGCGTCGTCGCCGGCTGCCCGAGCCGCACGTAGCCGAGCCCGACGTCGCGGACCGTCTCCAGCCGGCGGCGGATCTTCGGCACGTTCTGGAAGTACTCGACCGCCTCGTCGACCGGCATGTCGAGCACGTCGGCGATCGTCTTGCCCTTGAAGCGGACCTCGAGCGTCTCGCGGTTGTAGCGCTTGCCGTGGCACTGCTCGCAGGGGACGTAGACGTCCGGCAGGAAGTGCATCTCGATCTTGATCTGGCCGTCGCCCTTGCAGACCTCGCAGCGACCGCCCTTGACGTTGAACGAGAAGCGGCCGGCCTTGTAGCCACGGACCTTCGCCTCCGGCGTCTGGGCGAAGAGCGTCCGGATGTGGTCGAAGATCCCGGTGTAGGTGGCCGGGTTCGAGCGCGGCGTGCGGCCGATCGGCGACTGGTCGACCTGGATCACCTTGTCGAGCTGGTCCATCCCGTCGATCCGGTCGTGCTTGCCGGGACGGGCCTTGGCGCGGTTCAGCTGGTGGGCCGCGGACTTGTGGAGGATCTCGTTGACCAGCGTCGACTTGCCCGAGCCGCTGACGCCGGTCACCACGCACAGCACCCCGAGCGGGATCTCGACGTCGAGGTCCTGGAGGTTGTGCTCGCGGGCGCCGCGGACGACCAGCTCGCCCTTGCGCGCCCGCCGCGCCAGCGGGACCGCGATCTCGCGCTCGCCGGAGAGGAACTGCCCGGTCAGCGATCCGGGCGTGGCCTGGACCTCCTCCGGGGTGCCGATCGCGACCACCTCGCCGCCGTGCTCGCCGGCCCCGGGCCCCATGTCGATCAGGGTGTCGGCGGCCCGCATCGTCTGCTCGTCGTGCTCGACGACCAGCACGCTGTTGCCGAGGTCGCGGAGCCGTTCGAGGGTCGCGATCAGCCGCTCGTTGTCGCGCTGGTGGAGCCCGATCGAGGGCTCGTCGAGCACGTAGAGGACGCCGACCAGCGCCGAGCCGATCTGGGTCGCGAGCCGGATCCGCTGGGCCTCGCCGCCGGAGAGCGTGGCCGCGCCGCGGGCCATCGACAGATAGCCGATCCCGACGTCGGCCAGGAACGACAGCCGCTCGCGGATCTCGCGCAGGATCAGGCGCGCGATCTTCTGCTCGGTCTCGGTCAGCTCGACCTGCGAGATCCACTCCAGCGCCTGGTGGACGGAGAAGGCCGAGAACTGGTGGATGCCGAGCCCGCCGACCAGCACATTGCGCGGGCCGGGCTTCAACCGCGCCCCCTCGCACTCCGGGCAGGGGACCATCGACATGTACTCCTCGATCTTCTCCCGCACCGCGTCGGAGTCGGACTCGCGGTGGCGTCGCTCGAGGTTGCTGATCACCCCCTCCGCGCGCATCTGGTAGGTGCGGCGGCGGCCGGCGCGGTTCTTGAACCGCAGCGGCACCTTGCCGCCGTCGGGGTCGCCGAAGAGGATCCCCTCCTGCTGCTCGGCGCTGAGCTTCCGCCACGGCGTGTCCATCGGCACGTCGTAGATCTCGGCCAGGCCCTCGAGCAGCTTGCGGTAGAAGGGGTTCGGCGACGACGACCACGGCTTGATCGCCCCGCCGGAGAGCGACTTGGCCGGATCGGGGACGACCAGGTCGGGGTCGACCACCAGCTGCGCGCCGAGGCCGGTGCAGCGCGGGCAGGCGCCGTGGGGCGCGTTGAAGGAGAAGGTCCGCGGCTCGACCTCGGGCATCGAGAAGCCGCACTCCAGGCAGGCGAAGTTCTCGCTGAAGGTCATCACCCGCTCGAGGCCGGCGGGCGGCTGCTCGTCGTCGCGGAGCACGATCTCGACCTCGACCAGGCCCTCGGCCAGGCCGACGGCGGCCTCGATCGCGTCGGCCAGCCGCTTGCGCAGGTCGCCGCGCATCACCAGCCGGTCGACCACCACCGCCAGGTCGTGCTTGTACTTCTTGTCGAGGACGATCTCGTCCTCGAGCATCCGCAGCTCGCCGTCGACCCGGGCGCGCTGGAAGCCCTCGGCCTTCCAGTGGTCGAGGACGTCGCGGAACTCGCCCTTGCGGCCGCGGACCAGCGGCGCCAGGACCATGAAGCGGGTGCCCTCGGGCAGCTCCATCACCCGGTCGATGATCTGCTCGGCCGACTGGCCGGCGATCGGCCCATGGCCGTTGGGGCAGTGCGGACGCCCGATCCGGGCCCACAGCAGACGCAGGTAGTCGTGGACCTCGGTGACCGTGCCGACCGTCGATCGCGGGTTGCGCGAGGTCGTCTTCTGGTCGATCGAGATCGCCGGGCTGAGGCCGTCGATCGAGTCGACGTCCGGCTTGTCCATCTGGCCCAGGAACTGGCGCGCGTAGGCCGACAGCGACTCGACGTAGCGGCGCTGGCCCTCGGCGTAGATCGTGTCGAAGGCCAACGACGACTTGCCCGAGCCCGAGAGGCCGGTGAGGACGACGAGGCTGTCCCTCGGCAGCTCCAGCGAGACGTCCTTGAGGTTGTGCTCCCGGGCACCGGTGACGACGATCCGACCACTTCCGCGCATGCGTTATGGAGTCTACGCAGGCGAACGGACGTTCGGGTCGGCGGCTCGGATCAACCCCGCGGTCGCAACCCCAGCACCATCCGCTCGGCGACGTCCCCCACCAGCGACGGCAGGGTCGCCCGGTCGACCAGGCCGGCGTTGGCCATCGCCGCCAGGCCGTGGATCCCCGCCCAGGCGGCCAGCGCCACCCGCTCGACGTCGCCGGGCACGACCTCGCCCTCGGCCTGGCCGTCGACGATCACCTGGAAGACCGGCGCGAAGGCGGCCTCGGCGGCGGCGTAGAGCGATTCCGCGGCGCCCGGCCGGTGCTTGCCGGCGAACATCAGGTCGAGCAGCGCCGCGTGCTGGGTGGCGAACGAGACGTAGACGTTGGCCAGCGCCCCGAGCCGCTCGACGAAGCCGCCGGCGGGCTCGGCCACCGCCGCCCGCACCTCCTCGGCCAGACGCAGGAAGCCGTCCTCGGCCAGCGCGTCGAGCAGCGCCTGGCGGTCGGCGAAGTGGCGGCGGGGCGCGGCGTGGCTGACCCCGACGTCACGGGCGATCGCGCGCAGCGAGAGGCCGGCGACGCCAGACTCCTCCAGCGTCGCCTCGGCGCGGCGCAGCAGCGCCTCGCGGAGGTTCCCGTGGTGGTACGGCCGGGTCGTGTCGCTGGCTCCCACGCTCCCAGCCTAGCGCGGGGCCCGGTCGATGTTGGCAGCGCCTACTCGTCGTCGATGTGGACGGTCACCCGCGACGGCAGATGCGCGTCGTCGCCCTCGTAGCGGGCCTCGTAGCCGCCCGACAGCAGCGCCACCAGCGTCAGCGGGTCGAGCGGGCAGGCCGCGACGCCGGCCGCATCGGTGGTCGCGACGCAGAGCTGCTCGTCGCCGATCGCGAAGGTCACCTGCGCTCCCGCGACCGGCGCGCCGGTGTCGGTCCGGGTCAGCGTCGCCGACGCCACCAGCAGCCGCTCCAGCAGCGTCCCCCGGCGCACCGCCAGGCGGGTCGGGATCGCGACCCGGAACTCGCGCACCGCCGGCGTCGGGTCGACGTTGCCGGCCGGGTCGACCGCGCGGACGGCGAAGACGTGGCGGCCGGGACCGACGGCCCCCGGGTCGAACGGCGACGTGCAGGGCGCGAACTCGGCGTCGTCGATCCGGCAGGCGAAGCTCGCCCCCGGCTCGTCGGCGCTGAACGCGAACGGCGGGCCGCCCTCGGAGCTGATCGTCGTGTCGGGAGCGCGGGTGTCGACGACGAAGGTCCGCTCGGCCGGCGTCGGGTCGACGTTGCCGCTGCCGTCGATGGCGCGGACCGCGAACCGGTGCTCGCCGTCGCGCAGTCCGGTCAGGGTCAGCGGCGACGTGCAGGGCGAGAAGTCGCCGCGGTCGAGCGCACACTCGAAGCTCGCCCCCGGCTCGCTGGAGAAGGCGAAGGTCGCCACCGCGCTGGCGGTCGGACCGTCCGGCCCCTGGTCGATCGTGGTCTGCGGCGGATCGGGATCGGCGTAGACCTCGGTCCAGACCGTATGCAGGTCGGTGGCCTGGACCCAGTCCGGCTCGCTGGCGCCGAGCGGGACCCGGCCGTAGCCGCGGCTGGCCACCGTCGCTGTCGTGCCGTCGAACGCCCAGCCGAGGCGGGCGTCGCTGGCGGTGATCAGACCGGCGATCGAGTAGCTGGTCCCGGCCTCCAGCCGCGGCCAGTCGGGGACGGGGATCGTGGTGATCGCCCCCGCCCCGAGCGCCACGTCGCGGGTGTTCAGGTTCTCGGTCGCCAGCAGCTCGCCGGGCAGCCCGTCCGCCCCGGTCCGGTGGAGCGTGATCCGCAGCGGCACGAACGGCGTCATCTCGTTCTCGCGGAAGAGGCTCAGCCGCAGCCGCGTCGGCTTCGCCGTCCGGTCGGGGACGACCGTGACCGCCGTCGCGCTGCCGGGAACCACCGACCCCACCGTGTAGGGCCCGCTGACGTAGGCGTAGCCCGAGAACGGATTCCCGGCGCTGCCGGCGACCTTCACGTCGGCCCCGGCCAGCGCCGGCAGGGCCAGCGAGACCGCCGTCACGATCATCAACCAGCGGCGGATGCCGCCTGTCCACCCACGACCCATGACCAACCCCCAGCTCGCCGAGGCGCGCCGGTCGCACCCCGCACGTCCGCCAGCCTAGGCACGCCGTCCGCCGCGCGCAGCGGTGGTTTCCCTCACCCGCTCCCTCACCGAATGTTTCCATTGACAACTCTGTTGGCATTGCCTACATTCGAGCCATGCCCTCGATCGCCTCCCGCTTCCGCAGCTCCTCCTCGTCCTGGTCGGCCCGCGACCTGCCCGACCTCGCCGGCCGGACCGTCGTCGTGACCGGCGCCAACAGCGGGATCGGCCTGGTCGCCGCCCGCGAGCTGGCCCGTGCCGGCGCCCGCACCGTGCTCGCCGTCCGCGACCCGGAGAAGGGGGCCCGGGCCGCGGCCACGATCGCCGGCGAGGTCGAGGTCCGCCCGCTCGACCTGGCCGACCTGGCCTCGGTGCGGGCCTTCGCCGACGGCTGGGAGGGCGACCTCGACGTCCTGATCAACAACGCCGGCGTGATGGCGGTCCCGCTCGGCCGCACCGCCGACGGCTTCGAGCTGCAGATCGGCACCAACCACCTGGGCCACTTCGCGCTCACCAACCTGCTGCTGCCCCACGTCACCGACCGCGTGGTGACGGTCGCCTCGGGCGCCCACCGCGCCGGCCGGATCGACCTCGACGACCTCAACTGGGAGCGGCGGCCGTTCCAGACCTGGTGGGCCTACGGCCAGTCGAAGCTGGCCAACCTGCTCTTCACGCTCGAGCTGGAGCGGCGGCTGCGGGCCGCCGGCTCGCCGGTCCGGGCGCTGGCCGCGCACCCGGGCTGGGCGGCGACCAACCTGCAGGGCCACAGCGGCCGTCCGGTCCAGCACGCGGTGATGCAGGTCGGCAACCGGCTGCTGGCCCAGGACGACGAGGCCGGCACCCTGCCGACCCTCTTCGCCGCCACCCAGGACCTGCCCGGCAACTCCTACGTCGGCCCCGACGGCCTGGCCGAGATGCGCGGCCGGCCGACCCTGGTCGGCCGCACCGCCCGCGCCAGCGACGTCACCACGGCGAAGGCGCTCTGGACGCTCTCCGAGCAGCTGACCGGGGTCGAGGCGGCGGTCGCCGTCCCCGCCTGATCGCTCGGCGCCCGCCCGCCCGATCGGCCGCTTCGGCCGCTTCGGCCGCTTCGGCCGCTTCGGCCGCGGGGAGACTAGTGGTACGATCGTACAGCTTGTTTCCTCGCGACCGGAGGGGTCGATGGGCTATCTGTTCCTGGCCGCGGCGATCGTCAGCGAGATCGCCGCCACGCTCAGCCTGCGCGCGTCCGAGGGCTTCTCGCGGGCCGGATTCGCGGTCGTGGTCGTGGTCGGCTACCTCGCCGCCTTCACGCTGCTGACGCTGGCCCTCCAGCGCGGCCTCCCGCTCGGGGTCGCCTACGGGGTCTGGGCGGCGATCGGGATCGCGAGCGTCGCCGTCCTCAGCATCCCGCTCTTCGGCGAGACGCTCTCGGCGCTCCAGATCGGCGGGATCGCGCTGGTGATCACCGGCGTGGTGGCGATCGAGGCGGGTGGCTCGCATTGAGCGGCGACGAGCCGGACGGCCGCCGCCGGCGCGGCCTCCAGCGCCGCCGCGAGCTGCTCGACGCCGCGCTGGTGGTGCTTGAGCGCGACGGCGCCGCCGGCCTCACCCACCGCCGGATCGCGACCGAGGCCGGGGTCCCGCTGGCCTCCGCCTCCTACCACTTCGACAGCATCGACGACCTGATCGTCTCGACGATGCTGCACGCCAGCGAGCAGCTGCGGACCGCCGCTCGCGTGGCCGCCGGCGGGGCCGATCCGGACGTCGACACGCTCGCCCGGCTGCTGGTCGAGGACCTGCGGCGGCACCGCGAGCTGATCGTCGCCGAGTACGAGCTGTACCTGCTCGCCGCCCGCCGGCCGGCGCTGCGGGCGGCGGCCCGCGCCTGGCTGGAGGCGGTCGTCGTGCCGCTGATCCCCGACGCCGACCCGGTCCAGCGGCAGCTCGTGCTCGCGGTCGCCGACGGGCTCTGCCTGCAGGCGCTGATGGCCGACGAGCCGCCGACCGCCGCCGGCTTCGCGGCCGTCTTCCGCCGCGCCCTCGAGGCGACCGGCTCAGGCCAGCGGTGAGCTGCCGCCGCCGGGGACGGCGACGCCGCTCTCGTAGGCCAGCACCACCGCCTGCACCCGGTCGCGCAGCCCGAGCTTCATCAGCACCCGCGCGACGTGGGTCTTGACGGTCGTCTCCCCCACCACCAGCTCGGCCGCGATCTCGCCGTTGGAGAGGCCGCGGGCCATCAGCCGGAAGACCTCCAGCTCGCGGTCGGTCAGCTCGTCCAGGCCCTCCGGCGGCGTCGGCCGCGGACGGCCGCGGGCGACTTCCTCGACCAGCCGGCGGGTGATCGACGGCGCCAGCAGCGCCTCGCCGCGGGCGACGGTCCGGATCCCGTCGGCCAGCCGCTCCGGCGGGGCGTCCTTCAGCAGGAAGCCGCTGGCGCCGGCGCGCAGCGCGTCGTAGACGTGCTCGTTGAGGTCGAAGGTGGTCAGCACCAGCACCCGCGGCGGGTCGTTCGGGGCGGCGGCCAGGATCCGGCGGGTCGCCTCGATCCCGTCCAGCTCGGGCATCCGGACGTCCATCAGGACCACGTCCGGTCGCAGCCGCGCGGCCAGGGCGACCGCCTCCAGCCCGTCGGCGGCCTCGCCGACCACCTCCAGGTCGTCCTCGGCGTCGAGGATCATCCGGAACCCCGCGCGCACGAGGCCCTGGTCGTCGACGATCAACACGCTGGTGCTCATGCGGGGACCTCCATCCTCTCCGAGATCGGCAGCCGCGCGCGAACCGCGAAGCCGCCGTCGGCCGTCGGACCGGCCTCGATCCGGCCGCCGTAGACCGCGGCCCGCTCGCCCATCCCCAGCAGCCCGTGGCCGCCGGGCCGCGAGAGCCCGGCCTGCGGCGCGCGCCCGGGGCCGTTGCGGACGTCGACCACGAGCGCGTCCGGCGCCCGCTCGACGGTCACGGTGGTCGCGACCGGGCCGGCGTGGCGGAGCACGTTGGTCAGCGCCTCCTGGACGATCCGGTAGGCGGCCAGGTCGACGCCGGCGGGCAGCTCGCCGGCGGCGCCGCGGCGCTCCAGGCGGACCGGCAGCCCGGCCGCGCGCGCTCGCTCCAGCAGCTCCTCGACCCGCTCCAGCGACGGCGCCGGCGGCGCGATCGCGGTCGCGGCGGCGGTCCGGTCGATCGCCCCCAGCAGCGTCCGCAGCTCGCCCAGCGCCTCGCGGCCGGTCCGCTCGACCAGCGCCGCGGCCTCGACGGCGCGCGCCGGGTCGCGGTCGAGGATCCGGCGGGCGCCGCCGGCCTGGACCACCATCACGCTGACCGAGTGGGCGATCACGTCGTGCATCTCGCGCGCGATCCGCCGCCGCTCGTCGGCCCGGGCCCGCTCCCGCTCGTGCTCGGCGTGCTCCTCGACCCGGGCGGCGGTCTCGTGCAGGTCGACGCCGATCCGGACGTGCTGGTGGACGACGCGCCCGCCGACGAAGGCCAGCAGCGCGAAGAAGGTCGGGTAGAAGTAGTCGGAGACGGCCGACTCGGGGTAGGCGATCCAGATCAGCTCGAGACTGGCCAGCAGCCCCGCGACCGCGGCCACGACCGCCGGGCCGCGGCCGTCGCGACCGGCGAGGTAGGCCATCAGCAGCGCCACCAGCCAGCCGGCCGAGCTGGGCTGGTCGAACCCGGAGACGAGCGCCTTCGCCCACACGAACCCGGTCGCCGCCAGCACCATCGCCACCGGTCCCCGCTCCCGCAGCAGCCCGACCGCGAGCAGCGGCAGCGCCAGCAGCAGGTGGGCCAGCAACCCGCCGGGTGGTCGGTCGAGGACCGTCTCGGCCAGCCCGATCGCGACCAGTCCCAAGCCCAGCAGCGCGTCGCTGCGGCGTCCCGGCCCGCGCCACCGGCTCACGCCGCGGCCTCCCGCGGCAGCCGCACGCTGGTCCGGTGCCAGCCGGCACGGTCCGCGGCCGGGTCGCGCAGCCGCGACGTCAGCAGCTCGCCGCCGTAGAGCAGGATCCGCTCGCGGACGACCAGCGGATCGCGGTCGCCGCCGTCGTCGTCGACGTCGACCCGGACCGCGCCGGCCTCGTGGACGACGGTCACGCGTGCCCGGCGGGCGCCGCCGCCGCGGGCCGCGCGGAGGGCCTCCTGGGCGGCGCGGTAGGCGGCCAGCGAGGCGCCGGCGCCGAGCGGCTGCGGCGCGCCGACGACCTCCAGCTCGACGGCCAGCCCGTCGGCCCCGGCCCGCCGCAGCAGCTGCGGCAGGTGCTCGAGGGTCGGCTGCGGCGCCAGCTCCTGCTCGTCGCCGGCCGCCCGCAGGACCCCGAGCAGGCTGCGGATCTCGAACAGCGCGTCGCGGCCGGTCCGCTCGACCGAGGCGAAGGCCGCGGCGGCCGCCGGCGGCCGGCGGCCGACCAGGACCCGCGCCGCGCCGGCCTGGACGACCATCGCCGAGAGCGCGTGGGCGACCACGTCGTGCAGCTCGCCGGCGATCCGGGCCCGCTCGTCGAGCAGCGCCTGGGCCGCGCCGTCGCGGCGCGCCGCCTCCTCGGCCGCGGCCCGGTCGCGGAGCGCGGCGTGGGCGGCCTCGCGCTGGCGGACGGCCCGGCCGAGCGCGATCGGCGCCGCCGGCACGACCATCGGGGCGATCGTCGGATCGCCGCCGTCGGCCAGCTCGCCGACGGTCAGGACGACCGCGGTCGCGACCACCGCCAGCAGCGTCGCCCGGTCGCTGGAGCGGCGGCCGACGAAGTAGCCGACGAGCAGGACCCCGAGCGCCGGCGCGTAGACGATCGTGCCCGGGTCGTCGAACAGCGAGAGCGTCATCCCGCCGAGGATCGTCAGCAGCGCGGGCAGCGGGTGGCGGCGGCAGACGGCCAGCGCGACGGTGCTGATCGCGGCCACCGCCGCCAGCCGGATCCGGGCGCCGTCGCTGCCGGGATGCTCGGTCAGCGCCTGCAGCTGGCCCTCGACCCCGGTCACGGCGACGACCAGCCAGAACAGCGGCTCGCGCCAACGGCGAGCGAGTTCGGGAGCGCCGCGGCGGAGCGGCGCCAGGCGCACGACCCCGGACACGTGCCCGACACGGTAGCCGCCGGGGGTCGGCCCGTCGTCGGCCGCGCGGACGAGGCGGGTCGTCCGGCGGGAGGATCCGCCGTCCGCTGGCCGGGCGCGGCAGGTCGTCCCGGTTCCCGCGCCGAATCGCCCGCGCGGCCGACGACGAGCGGGGCACGCTGGTCCAGGCTGGTCGGCATGCACCGGAGCGCCGACACGGGTCGACCCCTCGCCACCACCGCCGCCCTGCTGGCCGGGCCGCTGCTGACGGCGGCGGGGATGGCCGCGACGCCGTGGGAGAGCGAGAACGAGATCTCCGCCTACCTGGCGCAGATGGGCGCCCATCCCGACCAGGCGCAGGTGTCGGCGGTGCTGCTGTTCTTCGGCTACGCCCTGATGGGGCTGGCGTTCCTGGCCGTGCTGCGGCGAGCGACGGCGGCGCCGCGCGCGCTGCGGGCGGTGGCGGCGACGCTGGCCTTCTGCGGCGCGACGATGCTGCCGGGCCTGGTCGTGGTCGACTTCTACGACATCGCCCTCGCCCAGTCGCTGCCGCCCGAGCAGGCGGTCGCGGTGGCCGAGCGCGCCGGCGACTACGGCGCCCAGGCGGCGATGCAAATCCCGGCCGTGGCCGGCCTGCTGCTCGGCGGACTGCTGGTGGTGGTGACCGCCTGGCGCGCCGGCCTGGTCGGCGTCTGGGCGCCGCTGCTGGTGCTCGCCGGCCTGGTCGCCTCGACGGTGGTCTTCTCCGGGGTGATGGCGACGATCGCCGCGCTCACCTTCGTCGTCGCCTACGGCGGGATCGCCCTGCGCCTGCGCGGCGTCGGCGGCCCCGACGGCGTCAGCGAGGCGGGGGTCCAGCCGGCGACCGCCTGAGGTCGTTCCAAGCGTGGTGCGCCGGCGGGGTGGGCCGGGGCATCCGACCGTTCGCGGGCGCGCGGGGGCGTGCCACCCAGTCGCGAACGGGTTCCACGAGCACGAGCGTGGGGACTCTCCTCGTCCCCGCGCTCGTCGCTCGTCGGGGGGTCGGTCCGCTGTGACCTCCTTCCCGCTCAGCGACCGCAACGTCGCATCCGGTCCCGCGCGACGGGCCATCCGTGCGAGAGTCGGGCGGTGCTCCGTCGCCGACCGTCCGTCCGCGCCCGATGAGGGCCGTCGTCTGCACCGAGGCCGCGCTGTCGGTGGAGGATCGGCCGGCGAAGGATCCCGGCCGCGGGCAGGTGCGGCTGGAGGTCGAGCGGTGCGGGATCTGCGGGTCGGACCTGCACGCCCGCCACGGCTGCGACGAGTGGGCCGAGCTGGCCGCCCGCGCCGGGTACCACCGCTTCGCCCGCTCCGACCAGCCGATCGTCTTCGGGCACGAGCTGTCGGGGACGGTCGCCGAGCACGGCCCCGGGTGCCGCAAGACGGTCTCCCCCGGCACCCCGGTGGTCGCGCTGCCGCTGCTGCGCGGGCCCGAGGGCGTCGACACGCTCGGCCTCTCGCAGCACGCGCCCGGCGGCTACGCCGAGCAGGTGGTGGTCGAGGAGTCGCTGATGATGCCGGTGCCGAACGGCCTCGCCGCCGACGTCGCCGCCCTCACCGAGCCGATGGCCGTCGCCTGGCACGCCGTCCGCCGCGGCGAGGTCGGCAAGGGCGACGTGGCGATCGTGATCGGCTGCGGGCCGGTCGGCCTGGGCGTGATCCTGATGCTGAAGGCCAAGGGCGTCCGCACGGTCGTGGCCAGCGACCTGGCCGCCGACCGCCGCGCCCTGGCCAGCGCCTGCGGGGCCGACGTGGTCGTCGACCCGGCCCGCGACTCGCCCTACGCGGCCGTCGCCCCGCGCGGGCAGCTGGCCGACATCCCCTCGGCGCTCGAGCTGGCCGTCTCGACCCGCGAGAAGCTGGAACGGCTGCCGGTCGGCTGGTGGCACGCCTGGCGGCTGGGCGAGGCGCTCGGGGCCGCCCCCAAGCGGCCGGTGATCTTCGAGTGCGTCGGGGTCCCGGGGATGATCGAGAGCGTGCTCGACGGCGCGCCGCTGTTCTCGCGGGTGGTGGTCGTCGGCGTCTGCGTCGGGATCGACCGCTTCACCCCCGCGATGGCGATCAACAAGGAGATCGACCTGCGGTTCGTGATCGGCTACACGCCGCTCGAGTTCCGCGACACGCTCCAGATGCTGGCCGAGGGCAAGGTCGACCCGCGGCCGCTGATCACCGGCACGGTCGGCCTCGACGGGGTCGCCGCCGCGTTCGACGCGCTCGCCGGCGGCGACGACGGCATCCACCACGCGAAGATCCTGATCGACCCCCGCAGCGCCGCGACCGCGCCCTGACCCTCAGCCGCGCGAGCGGTAGCCGTCGAGGAACGCCCGCACGCCGCTGACGACCATCGCCTCGGTCGCGCGCGCGTCGAGCGGCGGGCCGCCGGCGTAGGAGCGGACCCCCAGGTCGGCCGTCACCAGCGCCACCAGGTGGCGGGTCGCCCGCTCGGGATCGTCCAGCCGCAGCCGCCCCGCCGCCGCCAGCCGCTCCAACTCGACGGTGATCCGCCGCTGGACCCGCAGCGGCCCCGCCTGCTGCCAGGCCTCGATCACCGCGGGCGGGAAGTGCGGCGCCTCGGCGTTGATCTGGCGGATCATCGCGAAGTGCTCGGGAAAGGCGGTCCGCTGCCGGACCATCGCCCGCCCGAGCACGGTCAGCGTCCGCTCGACGTCGTCGCCGGCCTCGCGCAGGCCGTCGGCGACGAAGGCGTCGAAGCCCTCCGCCACCTCGCCGGCGCTCTCCTCCAGGACCGCGGCGAAGAGCGCCTGCTTGCCGCCGAAGTGCTTGTAGATCGTGCGGGTCGAGACCGCGGCCTCGGCGGCGATCGCGTCGATCCCGGCCCGCGCGTAGCCGTCGCGGCCGAAGACCCGGCGGGCGGCCCGGGCGATCGCCTCGCGCTTCTGGGGCTGCGGCCCGCGCCGCGGCGAGCTGGTCGAGGAGGGCGACGCCATCGTCGTCGGGGATCGTCGCAGATCCGGTGCTACTGTAAAACGATCGTTGTACTTTCGATCGCCCAGGAGCCCCCGTGCCCACCACCGAGTCCCCCCTCCAGGTCGCCGTGATCGTCGGCAGCACCCGGCCCGGCCGCTACGGCGTCGAGGTCGCCCGCTGGGTCGCCGCGCACGCCGCCGCCCGCGACGGCGCCGCCGTCGAGACCGTCGACCTGGCCGACCACGACCTGCCGCTGCTCGACGAGCCGACCCCCGCCCTCTGGGGTCGCTACGAGCACCCCCACACCACCGCCTGGGCGCGCGAGATCGCCCGCCACGACGCCTTCGTCTTCGTCACCCCCGAGTACAACCACTCGATCCCCGGCGCGCTCAAGAACGCGATCGACTTCCTCTACGAGGAGTGGGCCGACAAGGCCGCCGGCTTCGTCAGCTACGGGGCCGACGCCGGCGGCGCGCGGGCGGTCGAGCACCTGCGGTCGGTGCTCGGCGAGGTCCAAGTGGCCGACGTCCGCTCGCAGGTCGCGCTGTCGCTGATCGACGACGTCGACGACGGCGTGCTGCGGCCGACGCCGCGCCACGTCGCCAAGCTCGACGCGCTGCTCGACCAGCTGCTGGCCTGGGGCGGCGCCCTCCGCGGCCTCCGAACCGCCCGCGAGGCCGAGGCCGAGGCCAACGCCGAGACCGGGGCCACGCGGTGAGCGCCGTCGCCACCACCACCGGCCCGGCCGCCCGCGAGCGCGGCGACGAGCGGCCGGGCGCGATCCCGGCCGCGGTCTGGCGGCTGGCCGCGGTGATCGCCTTCGGCGCCTTCATGAGCGGGCTCGACACGTCGGTCGTGAACGTCGGGCTGGACGCGATCGCCCGCGACCTCGACGGCTCGCTGGCCGCGGTCCAGTGGGTCGCCAACGGCTACCTGGTGGCGCTGGCCGTCTCGCTCCCCGCCTGCGGCTGGCTGGTCCGGCGGCTCGGCGCCGGGCGGCTGTGGCTGTGGGCGCTGGCCGGCTTCACCGTCGCCTCCGGGCTCTGCGCGCTGGCCCCCGACCTGCCGTCGCTGATCGCCCTGCGGGTGCTCCAGGGCCTGACCGCCGGGCTGCTGATCCCGGCCGGCCAGACGGTCCTCGGCCAGGCGGTCGGGCCCGAGCGGCTGGGACGGGTGATGGCGACCCTCGGCGTGGCGGTGACCCTGGCGCCGGCGCTCGGGCCGACCGTCGGCGGGCTGCTGCTCGAGGTCGCCCCGTGGCCGTGGCTGTTCCTGCTCAACCTGCCGTTCGGGATCGTGGCGCTGGTCGCCGGCCGCCGGCTGGTCCCCCGCGGCGACGCCACCGCCGGCGTCCCGCTCGACCGCGGCGGCCTGCTGCTGCTGAGCGCCGGGCTGCCGCTGGTGGTGCTCGGCGCCACGGTCTGGGGCGAGCAGCGGACGCTGGCCACGCCCGGCGCGCTGCTGCCGCTGCTGCTGGGCGGCGCGGCGCTGGCGCTGTTCGTCGGCCGCTCGCGGGGACGGACCGACCCGCTGCTCGACCTCGGCCTGCTGCGCGACCGCCGCTTCGCCGCCGCCTGCGCGACCTCGGCCTTCGCCGGCGCGACGCTCTTCGGCGCCGGGCTGGTGCTGCCGCTCTTCTTCCAGCTGGCGCGGGGCGAGGACGCGATGACCAGCGGGCTCTCGCTGATCCTGCTCGGGCTCGGGTCCACGGCCGCGCTGCCGCTGACCGGGCGGCTGGTCGACCGCTTCGGCGGGGGACCGGTCAGCGCCTGGGGCGGGCTGGCGGCGGTCGCCACCACGCTGCCGTTCGCGCTGGTCCCGGTCGACGCCCCCTGGTGGCTGCTGCAGCTGCTGCTGCTCGTCCGCGGCGTCGCGCTGGCGCTGGCGATGATGCCGGCGATGACCGCGGCCTACAAGGCGGTCCGGCCCGCCCAGCTGCCCGACGCCTCGACCCAGGTCAACATCGTGCTCCGGATCGGCGGCGCGCTCGGCGGGGCGCTGTTCGCGGTGGTGCTGGCGGGCGCGCTGCCCGACGGCCCGACGGCGGCCTTCCACCAGGCGTTCTGGTGGCTGACGGGAGCCTCACTGCTGGGGCTGGCGGCGGCCCTCTGGCTGACCGTCGCCGAGCGCTGCGCCGCGCGGGACGGCTGAGCACGAACCGTTCACCTGTACGCCGTCGCGATCGGCGAGGATGGCGCGATGCCCCGCCCGCTCACCCGTCGCGCCCTGGTCGGGTCGGCCGCGGCCGCCGGTGCCGCCGCCGGCTACGACCTGCTCGCCGGCGGCGCCCCCGCCGCGGCCGCCGACCTCTCGCTCTACCTGGGCCCAGCGCTCGAACCGGAGCTGGTGACCGTCACCGACACCGCCTTCGTCGCCTGGTGGTGGACCGAGGACGCCGCCGACACCACCGTCCACCTGACCCCGGTCGGTGGTCCCGAGGACGGCCGGACCCGGATCCTGCGGCTGGAGGAGGGCCAGCACGTCCACGTCGCCCGCGTCGACGGCCTGCGGCCCGGCCAGCGGTACCGCTACGAGCTGTACTCCGGCGGCCGCCGGGTCTCACTCGGCCAGGGCGAGGCCGACCCGGGCAGCTTCCGGACGCTGGTCCCGCCGGCCGGGCGCCACCTGGCCACGATCGCGGTCCTCAACGACCTCCACGTCGGCGAGCACTGCTCGGGCACCGTCACCGACGCGCTCGGCCCCTCGATCCCGCCCTGCTTCTCGAGCGACGCCTACCCCGACTACGCGCACCGGATGGTGTCGGCCGCGATCGACGAGCTGTCGCGGCTGGACCTCGACCTGGTGATCGCCAACGGCGACCTGACCGACCGCGGCCGGCCCGACGAGGTCTCGCGGGCGCTGGCCCAGCTCCACCGCCTGGACGCCCCGCTCCAGGTCACCCGCGGCAACCACGACCGGCGGCTGGCCGGGGCCTGCGCGACCGACGGCGACTGCCTCCGCCAGCAGGCGTTCCCCGGCCAGCGGGTCGGCGACGCGACGCTCCGCTCGGTGGTCCGGGTCGGCCGCGCGCTGGCCGTGATCGGGCTCGACTCGGCCGACCCCGACAGCGGCGCCGGCCGGCTCGACCTCGGCGACCAGCCGGCCTGGCTCGACCGCCAGCTGCGGACGGTCGCGCTCGAGGGCCGCGACGCGATCGTCGCCTTCCACCACCCGCTGCTGATCGGCCAGGGCGTGGCGGCCGACCGCGGCGCCCAGGCGGTGCTCGACGTGCTCGCCCGCCACGGCCACGTGCGGCTGGTGCTGCACGGCCACACCCACGCGAACGTCGTCCGCGCCCACCCGACCACCGGCGGCCGGCTGCCGTTCCTGGAGAACGGCGCGATCAAGGAGTACCCCGCCGGCTACGCGCTGCTGCGCGTCCACGAGGACGGGATCATGCGCACCTTCCACCGGCCCGACAACGCCTGGTCGCGCCACTGGACGGCGACCAGCGCCCGCCAGGTCTGGGGCCTGCACCCGTCGATCACCCGCGGCGACCTGCACAGCCGCGCGTTCGTGATCGGCTACGCCAGCCGGATCGGGCCGGGGCCGGTCCGCGGGGCCGAGACGCCGCCGGCGACCGACGGCCCGCGGCGGCCGCGGCTGGACGTCGACGTCGACCGCTCGGCGCCGCTCGACCGGGTCCGGCGGCGGGGTCTGACCGTCGCGGTCCACGTCGACCGCGACGCCCAGATCGACGTCCGGCTGATCGCCGGCCTCGGCCGTCGCGACGGCCTGCGGGCGCCGCGGCGGATCGTCGTCGCCCGGGCCCGGCGGCGCACGATCGCGGGCACGGTGCGGCTGCGGCTGCGGCCGACCGCGCTCGACCGGCTGCTGCTGCGGCGGGTGCGGCGGACGCTGACCGCCGAGGTCGAGGTCCGCGTGCGCCCGCGCGAGGGCAGCGCGCGCACGCTGCGCCGGCGGGTGCGGCTGCGGCACCGGGGCTGAGCCGCCCCGGCGCCGCGCCGCGGCGGTGACTCAGCCGCCGTGGCGGGCGTACAGCTCGTCGAGCAGCCCGCTGCGGTCCGGCAGGTCGTAGTTCTCGGCCAGGTAGCGGTCGACCTCGTCGCGCGGGGTCCCGTCGAGCACCATGTTCAGCGCCACCAGCCGGGCGCCGGCGGTGTCGGCGGTCGCGTCGGCGGCCGGGGCCGCGTCGTCGAGGCTGCCCTGGGCGGCCGGCAGCCGCTCGGCGGCGGGGACGATCGCCGTCTCCGCGGTCGGAGCGGCCGGCGCCGGGGCCTCCGGATCGGGGACCGGCTCGGCGGCGGCGGTCGGCGCGGGCGCCGGCGTCGGCTCGGCGGCGGCCGGGC